>CAKZMA010001067.1 GCA_937127375.1 uncultured Coleofasciculus sp.
ATAATCCATCCGCTTCCCCTTATCGTTAAGAAATGTTACATACATTATAGAAAATTGCACAAGGAAGCGTACTCGCGCAGGACGAGGAAAGCTGGGGCAATTGGGAAAACCCTTTAAAAAAGCAAGTCAAGGCGTTAGTCCATTGACTCTCTCTCGCTCTCTCGCTGAAATCATGTTAATTTATTAATTCAATCTATCTAAATATCCTTCTTTAATTACTTGACAAAATACTAGAAAGGTGCAAGTGAATCATAAATGGCAAAGGGTGCAGTGCCAAACAGCATTGCCAGTGGTTTATACCGGGATCTTACTCACGAGTACGATCACCTTCTCAGCACAAGCTCAAAAACCCAACTTAGAAACCGCACCAGACGTGGTATTCGCAACGATATCTTTACAGGATGCCAATGACTTAGATATCTCGGTTTCGTCTCAACAAGTGGATAATTTGACCGACATTGGTGAAGTTCCAGAGGTGACGGTAGCGGAAACCCTGACTCCGGTGTCAGAGTTAGCGCAAGCCACTGTTCCTACTCTGGAAAACGAAGCCGAGTTTTCCGGCTTCAATGACCCAGAATCCGATCCCATGGGTCAAGTCACCAGCGTGTCTCAGTTGCGCGATGTCTCTCCTGGAGACTGGGCGTATGAAGCTTTGCGATCGCTTGTAGAGCGGTATGGTTGTATTGCCGGCTATCCGGATGGTACATTCCGGGGAAATCGCGCCATGACTCGCTATGAATTCGCGGCTGGACTCAATGCCTGTTTACAGCAAATTGAGCGGTTACTTGTGGGACGAGAAGGGGATGCTCTGCCCGATTTGGATGTGCTGCGACGACTCAGAGAAGAATTTGAAGTCGAACTGGTAACGTTAGGAAGCCGAGTCGATAATTTAGAAGGGCGTGTCGCCTTTTTAGAAGACAATCAGTTTTCCACAACCACCAAACTCTTCGGACAAGTGATTATCGGGGTTCAGGGACGAACTGACAACGAAGCGGATTTTTTCCCGGTTGATGGAATTCAGGATACTGATGATCCGGGAACCCAAATTAACCTGATCTCCAATACCCAACTCAGTCTGTTTACTCAGTTTAGTCCTCGCAGTCTTCTCCTGACCGGACTGCGAGCGGGTACGGGGGGAACAGCACCTCGCCTGACAAATGATACCCGCTTAGGTTACGAAGGAAACACAGGAGGCGATGTTGTCCTCAGTGATCTCACCTATCGCCATCTGATTGGGAATAATTTAGCCTTCATTGTCGGAACAGAAGGCGTCAATGCGGTTAACGTTTTTCGCGGGGCGAACCGGGTTGAAAGTGCTGGATTTGGTCCTATATCTGCCTTTGCCCAGCGTAACCCGATTATTGCGATCGGTGGCGGACGAGGAGGTTTGGGTTTTGACTGGCAAATTACTAACCGCGTTAATTTACAGGGAGTCTATTCCACAAGATTGCCAGATGATCCGGATATTGGCGGGATATTTGGTAGCGAACAAGGGGAAAATACCGTCGGTTTCCAATTAGCCCTTGCACCCACCAATACAATTGATGTTGCCCTTAACTACATCAACTCCTATTCTCCCTTAGGACGCCTGAGAACTGGAATTGGCGATGATCAACTGACAGTCGGTACAGCGATTAATACCCATGCCTTTGGTGCAACCCTATCGTGGCAAATCACACCACGAGTAACCCTAGGCGGATGGGGCGGATATACAACCTCAAATCGTCAAGGTGATGATGGCAATGTGGAGACGACCAACTGGATGGCATTTCTCAACTTCCCCGATTTAGGTGGAGAGGGAAACTTAGCTGGTCTTTACGTAGGTCAGCCTCCTAAAATTGTCAGTAGTGATCTACCCACAGGAGAAAATATTCCCGATTTACTTGCAGGTGGCATAGGAGAATCTGGAGATCAGCCTGGAACCACAACTCATGTGGAACTATTCTATCGCTATCGGCTGACTGACAATATCACGCTTACCCCTGGTTTTGTCGTCATTTTTGAGCCTGCCCATACGCCAGACAGTGACACCATTTTCATTGGCGCACTTCGGACAACGTTTACGTTTTAACGTCCATCTTGCACCATTTTCACTGTGCCACGCAGCCATCGTGTGTTAGCGTTCGCGCAGCGTTCCCGAAGGGTAGCGTAATGTACCATCATTTAAGAGATTAGGGCGTTACATCCGTAACTGAATTTAGCCCAGAAAAACCTCATTGCGATTGGTGCAAGATATCAGTTATAACCCACTCGTTCATCTTTGTTCATTACTCTATTCAAGGGTTTGAGTCATGACTAACCGATCACTTCAAACAACATTAGGACTCGGAATTGCTGGAAGCTTAGCCCTAGCCATTGCCTCTCCCGTGAATGCTCAATCGACTGGTATTCCGATTACAGGCGGACGAGCGGTTTTCAATGACACGCAGATTTTTGTCCCTGATCCGAACAGTATTGATAACCAAACGGTTGTTTTTGACGGGGCAACACCTGATTCAATTTTCATTCGCACAACTCAGGGAAATATTCCCATTAATGCCAAGTTCACTTCGAGTACATTGCCGTCAATATTCTCAACTCCTGGTGAACCTCCCAGAATTGGTGACACAGGTCAAGTCTTTGGAACTTTAACATTTCGAGGATTTACGGCGGCTGGAGAACCGGGGCTTTTCGCCAATATTCCAACGGAATTTAACTTTCAGATCACCTCGGGGAATTTCAATTCGGCTGTGATTCAAGAGGCTACTAAATATCAGACCGAACCAAAGACGTTGACGGAAACTGGCTTCATCGCCACACCAACCTCTTTTACAGTTACGGAGAGAACGATTCCTGTGGTGGTTGTGCAATTTCAACCCGGTTCAAATCCACCGGAAGAACTTACCCTAACTGACGTTACACCGGTCACGACGTTTACTCCCTCGGATTTCATCGAATCCATTCCGGGAACAAGTTATGCCATTAGTTTCAACGCTAATTTAACAGGCGGTTCGGTGGATATTCCTACTCCACCTGGTTTAAATTCTACTGGCACTCCTAGCGGTAATCTTGGTAATAACTTGAGCTTCAATGAGCCAACGAATATTTCCGCAATTTTCATCGAAAATCGCGTTACGATTAACGTTGAAACGACTGGAATTGTCGGCTTTGCTCAAACATCTCCCGTCTTACCCACAACCTTTGTAACTGGCATTTTTACGTTTACCAATGTCCGCAGCGGTGCGTGGTTTGATCCGCCAATTACCGAAGGATTTGAGTATGAAATGATTCCCCGTGATATACCGATTGGTTTAGCTAGTCGTGTGTTTCCCGGAGTCATTGGTCGAGATACGGCGTCAGATGCGGTATTTACGGCGATTAGTGGTTTTCCGGAAAATGTAGACGCCGATGATCGCTTTACGGTTAGCGTTGCTGGTGAGACATTGGGTGAGTTTGGTCCTGGGGATACGTTGCAGTTTAGCGATTATGAAGCCCAACTGGGTGACTTACTTGTCGATGGTGGAGTAGCGAAGTTTACTGTCAGTGCAATTGACCCTGGAGTAGACTCTGCCGATCCTACCGCATTTCCCTTGAAGCTAGAATTTAATACCCCGACAGCTAGCTTTGAGATGCGTGCATTAGATATGAATGCATCTGATGTTAATGCGATTGAACAGGCGGTTGAAGCGGATGGGAACTTAGGAGAAGGGCTGGCTGTAGAGACTATCCCGGTTAATGAAAATCCAGAGTTATCGATGAATCAGATAAATTCAGTCTCTGAAATATCGGATGCAGACGTGTTTACGCCGTCCGAAATGCCAATGATGGATATTGAACATTCAAGAAATAGTGTTGGGGAAGAGACACAATCAATGGTGGAATTAGGCAATATTCAACCTAATTCTGATCAGGTCGAAACAACCAACGCGGATGTAGGCGAGATTAGTGACCAAATTGCCGAGGTTGATACTCAAACTAAACCGTAGTTAATCCATGGTTGTTATGGTAGAGACGTTCCGGTGGAACGTCTCTTGCTGTAAATAAATGTCGGAGTATTCATTATTCCTTTGCCGATATAGAACGAGTATGTTATGGTGTTGGTTGATTTGAGCCGAATAGCACTGACGTAAGCGTTTTATAAATCGATGTAATACATCCATAGATCTATAGTCAGCGCTAAAGTGTTTATGGAGCTAAAGCGCAACTACAAGCGCAACGACGAACGAACCTAGCTTATGTCAGTAATATTCGCCTTTATTGCGTGAGTTTATCGCCTTCATGCCATCCTCAAATTACCTATTATCCTTCTACCCCTCAACGGAGTAACAACACCGGACAAGGAGACAACCGCACCACTTGCTCAGCCACAGAACCCATCAAAACACGCTTTACACCTGTGTGTCCGTGGGTGGGCATAACAATTAATTCAATTCCTTTTTCTTTGGCATAGTCCACAATTTCATGACTGGGAG
>CAKZMA010001068.1 GCA_937127375.1 uncultured Coleofasciculus sp.
AGGTAAAGTAACGGTGGGAGTTTGAATGCCAAAGTTACGCACATCTTGGGCTTCACTAGCTGATGTGCAGTGAATGGCGGCGGCACGGCTGAGATTGCGACGCTCAATTAGGAAGGTGTATAGTTGCTTTTTTAACCTACTTTGCTCCAATGCCCAAGGGCTGAGTTGACCCATGGTACGGACGGTATAGGGAATTTGATACCAGCGAGCGATCGCACCAGCACAGGTGGAGGCGTAGGAGAAAAGATAATGGTTGTCTAGGATATCATAGTCCTGAATATGTTGCCACAACCATTGAGTCAGTGCTGTCGAGAAAATAAACTCTTTTAAAGGTGGAGAAAATCGCGGCAGAAACCAGATGGGAACCTGCTGATATGTAATGCGTTGATTTAAGGGTACATCTAAAAGTGTTGCAGCGTTGTCATTAGTGGTGACAATTTCAGCATCAATTCCCCATTCTCGCAATGCTTGAACTAAGTTGAGTACAACCTGTGTCGGACCCCCTAAGGCTGGACTAACGGAGGGAATAACGTGTAGAACTTTCACCTATTGCACTCCCAGTTCCGTTGTTTGGAGTAATTCTGCCAAAGTTTGTTGAAAGCGCTCAAATCCATAAGTTTTGATAACTTTCTGGCGCAGTAGTTCAGGTTGATAAAGGAGGGGATGGGGATAGATACCTTGCAAGATTTGAATGATGGTTTTGGTTATCTCCTCTATATTATCAGGATCGACCAACACACCCAATTCTCCTTGACAAAGTGCATCGATTGCTCCATCCTGATTACCACCGATGGTAGGCTTACCACAAGCTAGGGCTTCCAGGTAAACAATGCCAAATCCCTCACCTTTACTGGGCATAGCAAACACATCACAAAGATTATAATGATCACACAGTTCCTCATCGGGAACAAAGCCAGTTAAGGTGACACAATCTTGGAGGTTGAGGTTGGTGATGAGTTGTTCAATGCGGGCGCGATCGCTACCCTGACCAACTAGGATATAGTGAACGTGAGGAACCTGACGCTGAATCTCTGGTAGCGCTTGAAGGATATGGTCATATCCTTTGTACTGTTCACTACTATCCAATCTAGCCACCGTTAAAATAATCGGCTGTTGTTCAGTCAGGTGATAACGCTTCAGCAGATGTTGAGGTTTAGGGGTAATTTGAAAGCGAGTAGCATCAAAGGTGTTGGGTAACACTGAGATTTTAGCTGGATCAAGGTGTTGCTCGTGGAGGAGGCGAGCGCGGGTATAATGACTAACAGCCAGAATCCGATCAGCGTAATGTAAAGCTGTTTTTAAGCCAGAGTGTTGGATATTCCAGGCTTCTACACCATGGGCAACTGTCCAATAGGGGATACCTGTCATCCGTTTTAGCCAATACGCTGCTTTGGTGAAATGGAGATGCGTAGCTATAACTAGACTAGGATGTTGCCAGAGTCCATGTCCTAAAATTTGAGCGGCAAATACGGGGGTTCGTAGAGGTAGGGGAAAGGTTCCGGCACAATGAAATCGAGTGGACTTGAGAAAATCGGGTGATGCATAAGTATCGTGTTTGAGAAAAACTTCATAATGTTTGTTAGGATATAAATTTTGTAAACCGTTTAATAAAAAAGCTGAGTAAACTTGAATTCCACCTTTAAATTCTAGAATGTTAGGTAGCCAAAAATGAATTATCTTTTTATGTTCTTTTCTATACATATTTTATAATTTAAGTATAATAAAAGCAAGTATAGTAAAAAAATATATTTGAAAAAAATAAGCTAGCTAAAGTGCATATAAAATTTACTAAAAAAACTCTATGGAGATAGCCATTGCTTCCAAATTCTTCTACATTCATATTGTAAATCCACAAAATCCTTTGAAGATAATTGATCATGAAATTCAATTATTTTCTCACTAATACTTGAAATTTCACTTTCCTCAATCCATACACAATAGTCTTTCCATTTCAATTTAAATTCATAGGGAAGTACACAATCTGTATTAACAAAAACTGGTATTCTTCCACAGCATAGGGTTTCATATAGTCGAATAGAATAATTTCCACTCCCTCGAACGCAAACAATGTAATCGCTTTCTAACATATTCATCAAGAAAGTATATCTATGCTGCTGAGCAATATTAATATTGACTTTTTGGTCTGGCAAGAGATATCCATAGCTCCATTGAATAGGAGAGCAATTTCGGATTATAAAATTCGTTTCAATTTTATAATTTTTTTATATATTATTCAAACACACAAAACGAGTTGACTGCCCTAATTTTAAAGGGAGAAATTTTTTTGTTGGCATATAGTACAAAAATAGTCGAACTTGTTCTTTTAACTTATGTGTGCCAAAGGACATTCCCATAGGAGGTGCATAACCACAAAATCCTACAATAGGTCTAGGAGATTTTTGGCGTAAAGGTAGCTGACTACAAAGATACTTTTCAACTAAATCATCAATTAGAGCTGGCATAGCGAATGTTCTCTCTTTTCGATGAGATTGATAAAGTGATGTGTGAAATATAAAAGCATTATCTACAGGAATATCTTCATCTAAATCACCTCCGACAAAAATAACGATTTCTTTCTTCGCTTTATTCGCTTTTTCGGCAAAGTTCATCAGCATATTTTTTCCTTGTATGTTTCGACAAAGTTCCCATGGAGCCGGAAAAATACACAAGTCAGCATCATTTATTGGAGTTAACTCAAACAGATTACTACCTATATCAATATAGGCTCTAAAACGTTTTTTTGTAAATTTGCATTGTTTTTTTCGAGTTGGTATTCGCCCAAAAAAGGATATAGTAAAGGTACATGCATTGTATTATTAGGCAAATACTGAGGTGTAGAAAAAAGTTTTAATTTCATGATATTAAAGTTACTATTACTGAATAGGGAGTCTAAAATATCTATGAGATTTTGGCAGGATTAAGGTGTTGCTCATTGAGGAAGCGATCACGGTGTAGTTATTGAAAGGCAAAATTATTTATCATACAATCAATGATATAAACCAAACATCATACTAGACTAGATAATTTTCAGAATTCTTTTCTTGATAAATTGTCTTATTGATAAAGGTAAGATTTTACTTACTAATTTTCTTACGGCTAAATCTAGATTATTAAACCCCTGATCCCATTTCGTGACCTCTAGGTCGGTGTTTGAGTTTATTTTTTTATGTTTTATAATTGAGTATAAAAGGTAATCATCTAAATTTTTTTCTTTAAAATTAATCGGTTTTATCGCTTTCAGAAATACGCCCGGTTCTTCGTTGTCTTTTTGTAATACTTCAATTTTAAAGTCGGAAAATATAGTTTTAAAATCTGATAGCTGATATCTCCAAAAATCATAGGGTGCGCCATGATAAGGGAAGCCTATTGATCGGCTTGTGATCAACAAAATCCCATTGGGTTTAAGCACTTGTTTGAAGTTACTTACTACTTCTTGCCAATTAGAAACAT
The DNA here is from genome assembly GCA_937127375.1 of uncultured Coleofasciculus sp. Taxonomy (GTDB): domain Bacteria; phylum Cyanobacteriota; class Cyanobacteriia; order Cyanobacteriales; family Coleofasciculaceae; genus Coleofasciculus. Next base: position 3,451 of record CAKZMA010001068.1, read on the forward strand.
GTTCTAACATCTCAGTTGAGATCAGCACATCGAACTTTTCTTGTCCAAAATGGTTGACTAAATTATCAGCATCACAAATAACATCGACCCCAGGAGCCATGTGAATATCAACACCAATATAGAGACTAGGTTCTAATGCTTCTACAATAGATCTTAAACTGCCATTGATATTAACAGAGCCTACCTCTAGTACAGCCTTATTTTTAATGTTTTCAACCGTAAGGTTAGCTTGACCAAATTTAATACAGCTTTGATTGCACATGATGTTATCCTAATAATTTAACAAACATTGTCTGACCTGATTCATTAACTTCTGTCGATAGTTTTCCCAGGTTAGCTGTTCAGCTTTCTGGCGAGCCGCTTTACCCATTTCAGCTAATTCTAGCGGATGATCATAACACCATTCTAATTTTTCTTTGAGGGTGTTAACATCCCGAATGGGAATAATAAACCCATCTACTCCATCTGTGATAATATTACAACCTGCTGTATGAACTGTGGTAATTACAGGAATTCCACAAGCCATTGCCTCTAGCAGCACCAGTCCAAAGCCTTCAACTAAGGAAGGAAAAACGAAAACACTAGCAGCACTGTAATAGTTTTGCAAGGAACAGTGAGGAACAGAAGGAACATAGCGGAAAAGATGGGTATAATTCCTTAGCCAACCTTCCGGAAATTCGTTAACCCCGACCAAGAGTAATTCCGCCCCAGGTAGCTGTAACTCTTGCCAAGCTTGTAATAGGTAGTGAACGCCTTTGCGCGGTCCGACGCGACCAACAAATAAAGCGCGAAAACAGGAATCTGACTTGGGTTGAGGTTGGAAATAGTCAATGGGCGCACCGTAGGGAATGACGGTAATTTTTTCGGGTTGTACACCTCTATCCAACAGAGACTTTTGCGTCATAGACGATGCCACAAGTATATGGTCAGCTAGCTCGACTTCCTGTTCCTTACGCTCGATTTTCCAAGCTGGTTCTTGGATTGCTTGTAAGGCAGGAGCCAACTCTGGAAAGCGTTCAGCTTCTTCGGCTTGAATAGCACGACTGGTTCGATAGAAGGGAATCGGCAAGTCGTATAAGCAGAGGATACCAGATTGCTTAGCAGCTTGAAAAGTGCAGGCAGCTCCATCTTCGTAGGCATAGACGGCATCAATTCCTTGGAGATGATGATTGGCAACGTGGCGGTCTAAGGAAGCATACACCCAATCAATCGGTCTTTGATGACCTAGACCAATGTGGCAACTTACGCCTGATTTGACCATTGCCATTCGCAGTACTTCTCCCCAGGGATATGCCCGTATGGGTACGCCATGGGGAGGAATCCAGGTTCGTCGTTTCAGTTCATGAGTGATCGGGTTACGAATACAGGGAGGAAGCCGCTTCAAGACCTGTCCTATAGTCCCCTCGGGGTTATAAGCCATCGTGGTAATTACTTCCTGAAGCCAACCTGCTTGTGCCAGGGCAATTGCCGCATTGCGGGAAAAAGGATTACTTGTGGGGTGAATCAGGGAAATCCGAGGATTGGACATAGAGTTGCCATGTTTGTTGATAGTGTTGCCAATTCACTTTCTGTTCGAGTTGAGGTAAAAGGAAAATAAAACCATTGAGAAACCAATAATACACGTTAGCTGTTGGATTGAAAATTAGCTGACTATTGAACATGATGGCTTGGAGTAAAAAAGCACTGAGAGCCAACTGACGCAAGAAAGGTCGTTTTAGCTGCCTATATACATTCCACAGGGCTAACAGCAAAACCAGTTTAAACCCATACCACAATAAAAAGCCAATCGGTCCCAATTCCAGGGCGATCCTACCCATTTCTGACTCATAAAAGACGGGGATATATTCTCCACTGGGAAGATTGAGTAACGCCCGAATGATACCATTTGCCTGGAAAGTTGCTCCTGTACCATAACCATCTATTCCTTTATACACAAAAAACCGAAAGGGGTCAGTAAAACTACCTATAATTCGAGCCGGGAGATCGTTGCTACTGGAGGCGCGAATCCAGAAGGCTTCCACGGCTGGGCGAAACCAGACAGTTGTGGCAATAAAAGCCAGGATACCGGGTAGTATAAATTTTGTCAGGGAACGCAGAATATTACCCAATTGAGTTAACCCTTGCAGGCTAAAGTAACCGACTATGAGTAAAATGGCGCTAATCATTAAACCACGGGCACCGGTCATAAAGCTCGTGATGACTACTAACAAGACCTCGACGATAGTGAGGGAACGCCATAAACGTGACTGTTGCCGCGTCAGCAATGGTAGCAGTAAGCATAAGCAGAGTCCCAGATAAATGGAGTAGCCAGCAATGTAGGAAAAGGTTCCGGTTACTCGGACGGTATTGTTTCCCGATAGGGCAAAAGCTGTGTCATCATTGACATAGACATTAAGAGGGCTACTGGCAGGACTGAAAAACTGAGCGATCGCTAAAAGTCCTACAGGAATGATCAGCAAGAGATAAGAACGCAAAAATTTATAAAGTTCTTCTTCTGTTCGGAAAAGATGTGGCAATAGCCACATTAAAGGAAGATAAAATAAGTAATTCTTAATACCGAATATGCCGATGACCAAAGAACCCAAACTCGGATTGAAGGCTTGAAACAGACACCAAAGTGCTACAATGCAGGTTAGAGCAGTAATAGTGTGGTGTTTGCCAGCTATTTTCCTCTTAGTATTTGGCAAGGAAAAGTAACTGATGTACGCTCCAAAAAGAATAAAGTCTTTCAGAAAGTAAAGGAGTTGACTGGCTTGGGGAAAAGCCCATTTGCGTAGCGCTCCCTCAATCACTACAATAACTAGCGTCGTTTTTACAGCAAAACGCCAGTTGAGGGCTGATAGGCAAGCTATAAAAGTACCAGCGAGTAGACCCAGAATTAGTAGGTTCAACGGATAGTCTCCTCCAATATTTTTAGGTACGCTTTTGCTATTTCTGCTTTTCGATGGTGGGCTAAGTGAGATGCTGCGTTTTGGCGATACTGAGATAACAGGTTAGGTTGGGTTAACAACTTTGCTAGGACTTGAGTCAAGGCTTGACTATCACCATTGGCAAAGGTAAGTCCACAAGAACCAATGGCTTCTTTAAGTCCGCCTCCGGCTGAACCCACAATTACGCAGCCACAGGCAATCCCCTCTAACGCCACTATACCGAATGGCTCTTGCCAACGGGATGGTACTACCATAATTTTATGAGCGTTTAATAATTGGGCTAATTCTTTACCAACTTTCACTCCCACAAAATTGACTTGTTCCAAAATGTGTAAATCTCGCGCCTGTTGACGTAATTGAGCTTCTTCTGCACCGCCTCCTATGATCGTCAATCGAGGAAATTGGTTTATCTGTTTAAGATTAGCTAATGCTTTTAGCAATACGTCTACACCTTTATCAGATACTAAGCGTCCTAAAAAAACAAGTTCTTTATCCCGATGAACGTCTGGCATTTCGTAAAATATGTCTTCCTGATAAGGATTGGGAATCACTGTCGATGGAGTTGAGATATGGTTGGCTAAAGCTTGACTGGCTGAGATGTTAGTGGCGAATCTGATGCTCAAATGCTTTAAATAGTCTTGCCAGCCTAGACTACCATTGGTGCGAGTATACCAATTCTGGTGTGATACAACCCAGGGTTTAGGGCTAATTAAAAGCGGCAAAATTCCTTTGAGACTGACACTGGGTTGGAAATAGACATCACACCAACGGATAAGTTTTAACAGGTGCTGTGGGTGAGGTCGTCGGATGACTTCAAAAGGAAAAAACTGAGGGTCTGTTGCTGATGTTTGTGAAACGAGTTTAACCTCATGCCTCAGGTAAACAAACTCATGAGCGAGAATGGACACAACTTTTTCTAGACCACCAATACTTGGATAAAATAAAGGAGAATTAATTAATATTTTCATGAAAGTTTAATGAATATAAATTTAGATTATAATTTATTCAGATTAAAAACATTTAATTTCATTTCAATTAATTATCGCCACATTTTTTGAAGCATATTATATATATTTTTAGGAAAAAGTTTCATTTTCTTACCGCCAAAATAGTGATTAAATGTGTAATTATCTGCGTCTTTATTTGGAATGATGTAAGGAGGATGCCTTATTTCTTCTGTCAACTCATATATGGGTAATTCGGCATAAGGTGTCGGCAAAAATGTATGTGTAGCATTTTTACCAAAGCCAATATTCGAGATTAAATTTTTATTAGGTGTTATGGCTAAACCATTACCCGTTAAACATGCATAGTACCAGGGATAATCCCATGTATCAATTCTGCCACTATACATCAGGTCAAATATGTATGTCCAGTATTTTTGCTCCGCATAATCTTCAAATATAAACTTGAATAAATTTGATTGCTTTAGCTTACACCATGTTGTCATATTTATGTCATAATATTTCCAAGCCCTTCGCCAAGAAGCCCACCCCCAAATATTTGGGTACTTTGAAAAGTAATAGCTATAGTGGGTGTTATTTGGGCTTAAGTGGAAATTACTCCCGCTAATATGCATAATTCGTTGATCATCTCTATAGTATTCGAGTAATTTTTCACAAAAATAAAAAAATGATACTGACGGCAAACAATCATCTTCTAGAATAATTGCCTCTTCTACTTTAGAAAACACCCATTCCAAGCCGCTTGAAACTCGCTTTTTACAACCCAAATTCATCTCAGAAAAATTAGTTAATACTTCACATTTCCAGTTTACTTTTTCTATGACTGATCTAGCCTGATTACACTTTTCTAATTCTTCTGGAAAACGTGAGCCATCTGCCACTATAAGAAGTTTTTTGGGTTTTACTTTAGCAATACTATTAAAAACTAATTCCGTTAATTTAGGACGATTAAAAATTATAAATGCTACAGGAATATCGAGAATATAATTATTATTTTCTGTTAGTTTCATATTTGACTACTTTATCTAAACCATTACCTATTAATCTTTTATTGTACTATTTTTTTGCCTTTAGGCAAAGCGAGACTTGTACATCACCCAAATAAAACTGCGTTGTATCTTGCATAAAAGGTTTAAAGTGTTGAATTTCTGAAAATCCCGATTCAAGTAATATTTTTGATAAAAGCGTTTCCGTATAACCGTATTTATGTTGAGGATACCAATCAGCAACTGGTCTATTTACTCCAAATATTATATCTATTGCTGTTTGAGCTAAGTCAGTCTCAAGTAATTTACTCAAACTAGCAGTATTAGGAACTGCCAAAAAAACTTCTCCTCCTGGTTTCAATATTCTGTATATTTCCTTCAAAGCATCTTGAGCTTCGTTGCAATTTATATGCTCTAGTACATGAGAAGCATAAACCACTTCTATACTATTACTTTTAAACAGGCTTAAATTTTTAATATTTCCTATATAGTCAGCACCAGGATTAATGTCAAAAGTAACCCAACCGTCAATTTTTTCTGAATAACCAAGCATCAACTTTTTGGTATTAGTTTGTGGCTTAAACAATTGTGTAATATAGGGAATTGACAGGGTTAGGCATAGTATTTTTTTGAGCAGTTGGTAAAGTTTTTCATTGGATTTAATCCGTTTCTTGATTCTTTCCATTATATATATTATTTTTTTAGGGAAAATTACATTGTGACTTTTCATGAATTGCAACAATATTTTGATACCTAAAAATTTCACAATAAATAGGATCGTATGGATCTAATGAAATCAGTCCATCCGGAAGCATTCTATAGAATCTGTAGTTAGGGAGAATTTTTTTAAAGTCTCTCAAAAAAACTTTAGTAACAACATTCATCCAATTAAACTCAAAATGAATACAGTTTATTTTACCACTTTCTATTGTTTTTTTTGCTCCTTGTAATACTTTATATTCATTACCTTCCGTGTCAATTTTTAATAAATTGATTCTTGTCAAAGCATTCAATTCTACAAATTCATCTATGGTAGTAATTTGAATATTCCAAACCAGTGATTTATTCTGGTGTATTTCCTCTATGACATCTTTATACAAAGAGGCATGTATAGATGATTGATTATTGGGGTAATCGTATAATTGTCCTTGTCCTTCAGTATCGCTACAGGCTAAATTTATCGCCGTATAATCATATTTTATCGCTTGGATAGAAAGCTCTTTAAAACAGTTAGGATGGGGTTCAAATGCATAAATTTTTGCCTGGGGAACTAGCTTCTTTATTTTATTTGAATAGGTTCCAACATTTGCACCAATATCTAATGCTAAAAACTGTTGAGTATTTTTTGTAACTGTCTTAATAAAAAAGTCTTCACCACTCAACCTAGAATTTTCATGATTAAGAATACCTAGACCTCGCACACTCAAATCAAAAATCAATTTATTAAATTTAAAAAATATTTTTTTTAAAAACAAAAATTTGTAAATATCAAATATTATTAAATGTATTTTAGTTTTTATAAATGTTCTAAATTGTATTTTAAAGTTTTTATTGTACATAATAACACCTAGACCTAATAAAGTGTTTTTATTGATTGCTATATTTTTCAAAGATCCGCTATATCGATTCTGTATAATCTTGCCATACCGTTTTAAGTAAATAAATTCGCTGAATCAGGGATTTCTTGGCTTGTTCAAATCTGATTGCTTTTAATATTAATATCAATAACTCTAAACAGTGTCTCACAAACAGTATATATTTTAACACACCTATCCATTTGCCTTTGTGTTTGTATAATAAGCGTAACCTGGCTTGATGGAAATTAAGGACTCGCTGTCCTGACCATTCTGATTGTATTCTTCTATTATCATGTATGACTCCATGTACATCCAAAACTGCTATACGCCAACCCTTCTTGTGAACCATCCAACACCAATCAGAGTCACAGTCGGAGAAAGGGAATCTAGCTGTGTCCATACCATCTGTAGCTTGCCAAGCACTATATCTAACTAGGAGTGGGCTGGTGTATACAATATCACTAAACCCCCAGCGCGAATTGTGAAAAGGATACCATCGGCTAATTTGCATGCGTTCTAAACCTAATCGATGAGAGACTTGCAATCCCAGTACAAAAGCCAAGGGCTTAGGGAAGCGAGAGCAAAAAGCTGCCCCTTCTACGGTAAAACCAACTGCGGCCAATTCATCTTCCTGTTCTAGCAACTTTACAGCTAACAGTAAGGAGGCTGGATTTGTAATCAAGTTGTCTGTTTCAAAGAATAAACACCATTTGAGTTGCGGAAATTTGTTAGCCGCTGTCTTAACAGCCAAGTTACATCCAGCGCTAAATGAGCGATCTATATTAACTGACGGGAAAAGGTAAGTAATGTGTAGGGCTTGGGTATTGGCAGCACAATCTTCAATAAATTCTTGGCTACCATCTGTTGAACCGGCGTCAAAGACAACAACCGCAGATTGGTTAGGAAAGGTTAAAGTCAAAACCTGTATAATAGAGCTAATAGCTTCGCGAAGCAATAGTAGCCTATTGAAGGAATTAATAATGACCGCCAGTTCAATTGCTGATTCCTGATGCGATTGTGCGATTTGTTGATTCATTGCTTTTGGGGATTTTTTATCTATCTTCAACCCCAGGTAAGACAAGATATTTGATTTTTAACTTTTACCTTGCTTCCTAGTGAGTACATCCTTTATTGCCTCCACAGTTACGGCTGCATTTTCGTGAGATGACCATGTTTCCATTCGTTGCTTGGCTGCCTCTCCCATTTGCTTCAACTGTGCCCGATTCGTGAAGGTTTTCCTTAAGAGTTCTGCTAAGACACCCACATCACCACAGGGATAGGTGAAACCTGTTACTCCGTCCTGAATCAAATCATAACTCGCACCCACGCGATCGCTTACAATAACCGGAATGCCACAAACCATAGCTTCATTGACGATTAACCCATAAGGTTCCCACTCAGCCGGATGAACCAGTAAGTCACAGGTAGTATAGACTTCCGGTAGCTGTGAATATTTGACGAATCCCAAAAAACGTACTTGCTCATTGATTCCTAATTGTTCAACGGTAGCACGCAGTTCATTCCCTAATGGTCCTTCTCCTACCAAAACCAAATAACTGTTGGGTACATTGGCAATCGCAAAAGCTTGCAGGACATCCTGAGGACGCTTACGCTCAATAAATTTAGCACAAAAGAGGATAATTAAGGCATCTTCTGGAATCTGCCAACGTTCTCGAATTTTTTGACGGTTGGCTTGGCTGGCAATGCTTGTGATTGCTTCGTTATCTACCACATAAGGCGTCGCAAAAATTCGCTTTTCTGGAACACCTAATGAGTGAATAAACCGTTTAGCAGCCGTTGATGACACCAGTACGGCATCGGCTACTTTATTGTACAGGTAAGGAAGTAGCTGGCGTTTGAGCGGCACTTTCCAGTTACCCCCTGCTGCTGATTCCAAGTAGGTTGCATCAGTTGATAGCAAAAGCGGTTTACCCGTAAATTTGGCTGTCGCGATCGCTAACCAAAAACTCGCGTAGGCATGACCATAGACTATACAACAATCAAACTTGGATACCATTTGGACTAAACCCGGATTGAGTAACCCCCAAAACCTACCCAGACTGGGTGAGGGGGATCGGTTAGGTACATAAACCCAAGGATAGCCATCCATCATCGGAGTGTCAAAAACATCCTTGTTCAGGTACTCCCAACCCTGCCAAAGATGGGTATTGGAGGGGAGGCTACAGTAAGCCATCTGCATCTCTAGCTGCGGATGTTGAGCTAGCAATCTTAAAGGCGCAGCATTTTGCATCGGTTGGGAGGAGATAAAAAGAACCCGGTATCTACCTTGACTCATGGCTCAACTCTCTCTGGCAGTCTACCTGCTGGTTGGGGCGTAACGGCTTGCGGCATTCTATTCCCACAGCATTCACAAATTGTAACGGATGTTCCACCTGCTTAAACATTACATCAGTAGCATCACTATAGTCACATCTCCTGATATCCATAAATCCCACAGCCATCAGTTCATACCTCAGCGACTTAAAATCCCACATCCAGAGGTGACGGCTATTTCCTAGGATGGCTTCTACCCAACCTAATAGTCCTCGTCGTCTTGTTATCACCCCCATCCAGGTGTTCCGCACAAATTCCTCAGCAGCTAGAGGGTTTTCAGAGTTAATGTAAGTTTTGGCTAAGTATTCTAAATCGGGAACGACTAACCGAAAAAGTCCGCCAGGGTTCAGTAACCTATAGGTATTCGTTAAGGCAACACGAAAATCTTCTAGAGCTAGATGTTCTAAAATATGACTAGCGTAGATTCCCGCACAAGACTCTGGGGGAATGGGTAGACCTTTTACGATGTCACCGTATTTTACATATTTAGGAAAACGCTGGTTGTTTCTTGTATACATTGTCCCGACTAGGGGAATTTTCTCAAATAGCAGGGTAGGGGATGAATCAAAATTTATCCAATTGTCTGGAGCCGATACACCACAGCCGTAGTTAACATATAGTTTTTGGTTCATTCGAGATATAAAAACGACTTAACTCGCCAAGTTTTGAGCTTAATAGTAGTGCTTCTGTACTCTCTCGGTTGTCTTCTTCTGTGATAAATATGTAGCAAAGGACTGAGCCTGTATGGATAAATTATGGGTTTGATACCAGCAATGAGCATTATCGGCGATCGCTTGCCCTGTTGCTAAGCTTAGTTTACCTGCTGGACTACCTGCTAGCCAATAGTGTTTTCCGGCTTCTAAGCCATCTATCTGGAAAATTGTCGAGGTCGTCGCCACAACCGGAATCAGCCTGTGGGCGCAATAAGCGGCAAAAATAGTAGATTTTGCCAAGAGGTGTGTGGGATAGTCCAAGAAACCGGCGACTGCATTTGACAGAAGCGTACTCACGGCGGCTGCTCCTATTTTACCCGTTGCTACCACGGGTATACCATTGACATGAGATATATCCAAACCTAGCGGTAGACCCACATCATATATTCGTTCTATGGCAAGTTGATCACATATTTGGTTTAAAGATGTTAAAGACTCCTGATAAACCCGCCGCCTGATACCAGCAGTGCCAAAGACGATTAGCTGTCGAGGGCGTTCTGCTAATGGCAGTAGCTGCTTGGGTTCTCCAATGTTGGAAAAGACAGGGAGAATGGGTGTTGGAGTAGGTTTGTCCAGAATACGCTGATCGAGGATTTGGGCAATGATTTGATTCGTCGTAAGAGCTTTATCACTCAGCCTTGCCAAACGCGCTGCCAACTTTCTTTGCCAGGGTGATAACCAAAAGGCACTCGTCCAAGGAGAGCCAGAAGCGTAAACTTCGTGGAACATAGTCACTAAATAATGATTGGCACTGGCAGTTCGCCAACGGTGTAGCCCATTCACTAACCAAAAAGGACAACCTCGAGTGGCATAGCCGTAACCAACATAGTGTAACAAAACTGTACATTTGCCGCTAGGTAGCAAGGATAAAAGAATATTGGCTGAACGTTCGCTCACTTGGCTGATGGGAAATCCCTTAATTTCTGAGTTTCCTGTCCAAGTGGGATCACCAACCAAAAAATGGGTTTCAATGCCAAAGTCCTGGCGGAGTTGGCGAGCTAGATTGAGTGCATAATCTCCCAGACCATCAATTGCTGGATGTAACCTGGGTACTATCTGAACAAGTACAGACAATTTTGTTGCTTGAATTGACATTACACATTCATAAATTGTTTATCAAAGTTATTTAGAGCAAATTCATATAGTTTTATATCTAAATAAAGACTGGGTTTTAAATAAAATTTCAATTATTCCTTGGTCTAAATTAGCTTTTGTTGGTCTGTTCTGGGTTGCTTCAATTAGTTTGGCAAAACTCCGGTAGTGTTCCCTTAACCCGTCTATTTCATCTTCTCATAAATGTTAATCTACAAAATGGGTTTTAATGCCAAAGTATTAGCGGATTTTGTGAGCTAGATTGAGTGGATAATCTCACGATCAATAGCTGGTGGCAGTTGTTGCACACTTTGGAGTCAAATTATCCTTTATTCAATTCTTTTAACCATTTTTGATAAATTTTTTCCAATCTATCTACTGCCGAATCCCAACGTAGACTCTGAACGCGCTGATATCCAGCTTTGGCAATTTGCAAGCGCAAAGATTCATTTAACAAAAGTTCTTTAACTGACTTATAGAGCAATGGTGACACAGGCTCCTCAATAATCATCGCTTCTTCTCCTTGTTTTAGGCTAGCAGCCCAACCTGTGTTGTTAGCAACTACAGCACAACCGCAAGCCATTGCTTCAGCAATAACTAAACCAAAACTTTCATAAATGGAAGGTACGATAAGAATAGAAATGGACTGATATATATTTTGCAATTCTCCTTTATTTTCAACAAACGGTATTATTTCTATGCGAGAACATATTTCCGAATTGAAAAATGCTTCTTTCTGGAAATGTGAACCTACGCCAATTAACTTGAATGAGCAGTTAGGAAACTCCCTAAGTAGTCGAGGGACATCTGTTTGAATAGTTTTAATACCTTTACGTGCTATCCAGGAACCACAATAACCAACTATAGGTTTTCGGCTAAATTCAACCTTTAGATCTATAAATCCCTTAGGCAATCCATGTTCTATTGTTAGAATATGTGAATCATCTTGATAGTTTTGCTTCAAAGCATAGTTTCGGTCATACTCACTGACAGTAACGATACCGTCAACCTCTGTAAATGCTTTCTCAAATAGCCAGCTTTGATCTAACTGATACCATTTTCGCGGATTGCCATCTATGGACTTGTTGTTAAAATATTTTAACATTTCTTCTGTTACATGAGGTTCTATTCCATTGGAATGGCTAACTAGGGAAAATTGACGCTTTCTTATTTTACTCAAAATCGAAACAGTCAACCATGATTCTGCTCCATAAAATTCAATAATATCATAATAGTTTTTACTAATTTTATACAGAACAAAAAATAGCATACCTAAGGCTTGTCGGTATTGTTTTGCTCGTACTGAGGTATGGAAAAGCTCAAAATTTTCTGGACTGTATAAGTCTACTTGATGCCCCCGATCGCGTAATGCCTGCGAGAAATTCAGTATTGCATATCCTGAGCCTTGGAATTCTAGTAAGGGACAGTTACTAATCGATAGGATTTTCATTAATTTACTTTCCAATTCTTAGTTATTCTTTATATTTCAGTTTCATTGGGCGGTTTTATGTCTGCTATATGTAATATTTTTTTACAGCTTAACTGCTTTAAGAAAATGACCTGTGCAGTTATCTTGCAAGCTTTCAAATTTATCAAAATATAGTAGCATTGGCTTATGAATTTTCCACATTAATCTTAAATAATAGGAAATAGTTAAATACAGAAAATTTTCTATTTTTTGATTTGACAAAGTAACAAGTTTGCGTGCGGAGTAGCTAAGATCCTCACCAAGGCGATGAAAGTTACCTAGCTGAGGTTTAATCCACACAATATCAAAATTATTTGACTTCAGCAAGCTTCGGAGACCAAAGGGTGTATACCGAAAGAAATCATAAGGAATTTGATGCTGTGGTTCTGCCTGGGGACAGGAAATAAATAGAAAACCACTAGGTTTCAAGACCCGATTAAACTCGGCTATAACTTTACAAGGTTCAGGTAGGTGTTCTAAAACTTGGATACAGATTATAATATCAATGCTGTTATCTGCCAAAGGAATATCTCTTAAATCACATCTTATGTCTAGCTTAGAATAGTCATAATCGCTGTCACCTATACCTAGATCTATGCCTATATATTTTACAGTTGAAGGTAAATAATTTTTCCAGTGACAATTTCCAGCTCCAGCATCAAGAAGCGTTTGACCCGGTTGGATACTGGAATTAATATCTTGGATAAATTGAGACCAATAGTACATAAGTTACTTCTTATTTCCTTAATTTCTTAGAAATTATGAAACCAAAGTTAACATTTAATTCTATATTTTTTTTTCCACTTATTGGCGTTCATTATGACATATATAAACTCTATAATGAGTTGATATATTGCAAGTATAGTTACTCGGTTTTTCGGACACTTTAAAATTAACCTCAATCGACCTTTGATGACCGATATTAATAGATACGATGCCGATAATTGCTGATGTTTTTTTTGATACCAGTAATAAAACTCACTTTCATGCATGGCTCCTAATTGATAACCCAAGGGATTTTTTTGAGGTGGGTGATCAATCACCGCATTGTCCACAAACTTAATTAAACAACCATTAAGTTTTATTCTCTCTCTCAGATCGACATCTTCCATGTGAGGATAAGGAAAATTTTCATCGAAACCGCCTAGATTGTGAAAAAGACTTACTCTAATCATCATGTTACATGACCATAGATAACCACCGGTGAGATTAATTGGTGCATGTTCTAAGGGTGAGCGAATACCAGCGTTACAAGTCGTTTTACCTTCATAAACGTCTCTATCAGGAGTGATTGCTTCGGCAAAATTCAACAGCCACGAGGCACTAGGCAAGCAATCATCATCTGTAAAAACTAGCCACTCACCTTTAGCATACCTTGTACCGTTATTCCGGTTCGCTGCAGGACCTTTGCGGAGTCCAACAACCCATTTTACCCAGGGATAGCGATCGCGTATCATCTTTTCGGCGGTTGTCTGGTAACCATCATCCGTCACAATAACCTCATATAGAGCTGCTGACAGTATCTGAACTCCGGGTGCTAGGCGATCCAGGCATTTCGCCAGCAAGTCATTGCGGTGGTAAGTGGGAATAATCACAGAAAAACAGATCTTGTGTAATCCTGTACTCAGTTGTTTCATCGAGAGCTGTCTCTAGCTAATCGTCAGTATAACAGGAAAGGTCGCTGGAATGAGTTTTTATAGTTATAGAATAAATGCAAAGTTACTTTTTATTATCTGGACACTCAGGACTTGAACTGATTAAAGTTGAGTTGGCTGAATTTACCTTGAAGGAGAAACAAGCGGTATGGCAATTTTAAGAGGTACTCCAGGCGATGACTATCTGATAGGTACTTTTGATTTCCTAATCGGTAGGGGGGCTGCAGATCTACTCATTGGTTTAGCAGGGAACGACACTCTATTCGGCGGTGGTGGTGCTGATGATCTTAGGGGAGGGACTGGCAACGACAGCTATCAGCTATATGTTGAAGGCGAAGATACCATCTTTGAAGGATTTAACGGGGGCATTGATCTGGTTCAGAGCGAAACAAGTGTGACAGCGCTGCCTGCTCATGTAGAGAATTTGGTGCTGATTGCTAATGCTCCCTTGGGCATCGGCAACGGAGCAAATAATCGTATGGTAGGCAGTTTCGCTTCCACTCGCCTCGAAGGGGGTTTGGGGAATGACATTTTGTTGGGTCGCAATCGTAATGATACCTTACTTGGTGGCAAGGGTAATGATTCTTTGGTGGGAGACGTTGGCGGCTTGTCCTTCGTAGACGACAATGATAGCTTGGACGGCGGTGCAGGAAATGATACCCTCGAAGGGGGTTTGGGGAATGACACCCTTGTCGGTGGTACGGGTGCTGACAGTATGGTTGGAGGTGAGGGCGACGATATTTACTTTGTGGACAACGGCAATGATATTGTTGATGAAAGCACTACCACAGGTCGTGATCGGGTCGTTTCTTCTGTTACCTATACCATGGGAAGCAACATAGAAGAGCTGGAGTTGACTGGAAATGGTAATTTAAGTGGTACAGGTAATGAACTTGACAACCTCCTTCTCGGTAACGGTGCTAATAATCGTCTCGTTGGGGGTGCGGGCAATGATACCCTTGATGGCGGCGAAGGGAATGATACCCTGAGCGGTGGCGCTGGCGATGATAGCCTGATTGGAGGTGCAGGCAATGATAGCCTTGATGGGGGTATAGGTGCTGATACTTTGGATGGAGGAGCAGGGGATGACACTTATATAATAAATGAGTCAGTTGACGTGATTGTCGATGATATAGGCGGGACAAATGATCAAGTTTTTTCATCTGTCAACTTTACGCTTCCAGGTGGCGTAGAACAACTGAGGTTAACTGGGACCGTTGGACTTGAAGGAATCGGTAACGACCTGAGTAACTTTATTATTGGTACTGATGGCTCAGACACCTTGGACGGCGGTGGGATGGGAGAGATTGATACCCTCAGAGGTGGTCTGGATGATGACATTTACCGGGTAGACAATCCGAATGATGTGATACAGGAAATCGGTAGTCAAGGTACGGAACTGGTTGAATCTACTGCTACCACCTTTACACTGCCGTCTGCTGTGGAGAACCTGACCCTGATAGGAACAGAAGGTATCAGTGGTACAGGTAACGCACAGGCGAACATTATCACTGGCAATATTGGCAATAATACCCTTGATGGGGACGGAGGGAATGACAGCCTCGATGGGGGTGATGGTGATGATACTCTAATTGGAGGTACTGGAAGTGATACTCTCATGGGTGGAAATGATAACGACAGCCTTGAGGGGGGCATTGGATCTGATAGCCTAGAAGGTGGTGCAGGTAATGATGTCCTCTTTGGTGGCGGCACCATAGGAGATACAGATACTCTAGTAGGCGGATTAGGAAGCGATACATTTGTTCTTGGCTTAACCGGAGATATTCGCTACGATAGCTATGAGTTTGCCCGCATTCAAGACTTCAGCCTCACTGAGGGTGATATTATCCAACTAGCAGGTACTGCTGCTGACTATCAGCTTATTGATGTGGGAGCAGATACGCGGATATATCTGAATACACCTTTTGACCTAATTGCCATCGTCACCGGAGCTGCTGGGACGGGTCTCAACCGAGCAGATGCAGCCCAATTCGATTTTGTTGGGTAGGATTGGGGGATCTGGCTCTTATAGTCACTGCATTTAGGAGTGAGGACGACTTTTCCCTTACTGAATTTATGGCTGTAACCAAAAACTCTGAAAGGCACGCTTGGAGCGACGCATAAGTGTTTGCAATGAACGTGCCTTTTTTTTATTTAACCGACTCCATTGCCTTACTTGCTCATCCCACTCGGCTTTTTCTGTAGAGGTGAGAAAATGGTAAAAAATCTGATTAATGGGTCGAGGGATATCCATTGGTGTTCCCGCCCAGTGAATCAAGTAAGGTGTACGGTGCGGATCTGTCCAGTAAGGTGCATACTCACCGGAATAGTCACCCGCCCACGTTGATTCCATGCGAATGGGTGGGAGGGTGAGGTTAGTAATGTCAACCCCTGAGGCAAAGACAAGTAGGTCTAATCCAGGTTGTTCGTTATGAATCCACCGAACACAGGTTTCTACGAAGTCCGGTTG
>CAKZMA010001069.1 GCA_937127375.1 uncultured Coleofasciculus sp.
TAATTTAAGGCTGTAGCTGAAGGTTTCCTGTAACCAGTTACTCGGTTCTAAGGTGGCGACATCACTGAAAAGCTGAACCGATTGTTCAGTTAATCCAAACGCTTTTTTGACCTGAGTTAGTGAAAAATCGCTGTATGCCATAGCAGCCGTTCAGAACTAGAGGAAGATTGTCCAAGGACGAATTTGCCAAGTTAGATAAACATCAACAACACGTCTCCCCCACCTGTAGGGGCACGGCAATGCCGTGCCCCTACCCAATTGCTTTCCCCTATATCTTTATTTTCTCCAAGGATCGGGAGTCGGCTTAAACACGGTAAATCCCTCAAAAATTGTCTGATTAAAAATTGTCCATGGACAGGCTAAAGCAGAAGGGCAAGCATCAACCCAAGAGTTTTGTGGGATATTGATTGGGGGAATGTCAAATCCACCAGCCACTGCTTCCATCTCCGTATCGGTTAGATCTTCAACTAAGCCAGCCGGATTCTCCGGTAACTGCGCCTGTTCCTCTTCACTCAGGCTCCTGCGGTACTCCTCATCTTTCCAAGCTCGGATGATATCAATGTTTGACATGGATACTTAAGAGAGTAAACTTTTTGTGAATAATAGAACTAAACCCCGAACAAGTCAATAAGTATTATTGCTGATTGACTTGGATTAAAAACAATGATAATATTTCCATTCTAACTGTTGATTTGATTAAATAGATAATGTCGAATATTGATATAATCCGTGCCTGGAAGGATGAAGAGTATCGTAACAGTTTAAGTGAAGATGAGCTAGCAAAACTACCAGAACATCCTGCCGGACTCATTGAAGAACTGACAGATGTACAAATGGAAGCAATAGGAGGCGGTAGCTATGGCGCACACTGTAGTGCCGCTTGCAGTTCCAATTGTACCAAGCCTGTACCCACCGCCTGTTGCGCTAATCAACTAGTTTCATTGGTACAGTGTCGAGAAACTCTCACTAATCACCTCACTGCTATTATCAACCCCAACTTTGCGGGGATCAACCTACGTCTGTTTTGAGTTCACCAAAGAAGAATGATGTATTGCGGACAATAGGTTGGTAATCCACTTCATTTCTCCAATAGCTTGAGCCGAGTATCAGCAGCGACAGGTGTAAGTAAATTATCTGTAGGGTGGACAATAGTTATATAGCTTTAAATACTTATGTTATTAGGATTGGCTCTTTCCAAACTCACAGTTACTTCTGGTTTATTGTCGGTGATGCCCAATCTCAGTTACATCTAATTTGCTCCTGCAATGGATACGATAAATAAACCGAGCGTCCCATCTTCCGCCTGGTATCAAGCCGTCACCTTGATGGAACGCATTGCATCACTGAGTTCAGTTAAAAGGACTACAGAAAATAGCAAAATTGATACGAATTTAGCTGAACGTAGAAGAGAGCGCTGGCAATCCCAACCCCCCTTCAACACAGACTCATACTTCGCTCAACGTCTGGCAATGGATGGCATGACTGAGGATGAATTTATTTCCCTCCTCGGTGAGCCAATTGAAGCGGTAAAAACTCGTTTACCTGATGTTCCCGATTGGCTACAAGAGTTAGCCGATGGATGGGCTAATTATACTGACACGGATACTCGCGTAATCCTGCCGCCAGAAGAGTTGGGAGAGCAAAAAGAAGTTGGTTTCTTGTACGCCATTGAGCCGCTAATTAACCAAGGGATTGAGCGGTTAAAAAAAGGAATTGAATCGCTGATTCAGAACCAATCGGATTTGCCCTTTGACCCCAACACAGTAGCAGGATTGCTATTTGCCAATCTGCCAGGAGAATTGCTGTGGAGGTTGAGTCGCACAATGGTGCTGGAATTGAATGTGGCTCGTTTACAAGGGCAATTGCAGGGCGAGACGGCTGAAGCACGATTTTTTAGTTTCTTACAACGCCTGCGTGATTTCCAGGGGAATAGCTGCGCTTACGGCGACATTGCTCTGTCTTTACTCCAAGAGTATCCAGTGCTAGCTCGACAAGTGGTTATTTGTATTAATCATTGGCTTACATTTAGTCTGGAATTTATCCAATACCTTTGTGACGATTGGGAGGCTATTTGCACCACATTTACGCCAGAAGCAGATCCAGGTGTATTGGTACAAATCGATACAAGTGCGGGAGATAAACATCGAGGCGGGCGTTCGGTAATCATTGCCACATTTAGTTCGGGCTTTCAGATAGTCTATAAGCCCAAATCTCTAGCAATCGATGTGCATTTTCAGGAACTCCTCACTTGGCTAAATGAACGGGGCAATCACCCCCCATTTCGTACCCTAAATGTAATTAATCGCCATACCTATGGCTGGGTGGAATTTGTTCGCATCAAACCTTGTAATTCTCCAGAAGCCGTTGAGCGTTTTTACCAAAGGCAGGGAGGCTACTTGGCATTACTTTATGCTGTAGGCGCAACCGATTTCCACCAGGAAAATTTAATCGCCGTTGGCGAAGATCCAGTTTTAATTGACTTAGAATCCCTGTTTCACCCCGAAAGTGAGGAATTTGATACTCAAAAATCCCTGTTTGTTGCCAGTAAAAGGATGGTTGACTCCGTTTTACGGGTAGGATTACTCCCGCAGCGAATATGGGCAAATCGGGAATCTGAGGGGGTGGATATCAGTGGTTTAGGGGGTGCAGCTGGGCAGATGACGCCAAATCCTGTACCGTCTTGGGTGGGAATGGGTACCGATGAGATGCGGTTGACGAAACAGCGGAAGGCGATGCCAGGAAGTCAGAATCGTCCTAAGCTTAATCATACTGAAGTGAATGTCCTTGACTACACCGACGCGATCGCAACTGGGTTTACAGAAGTTTATCAGTTACTCCTGAATCACCGAGACGAGTTGCTATCAGACAATGGTATATTAGCCCAGTTTGCGGAGGATGAAGTGCGGGTGATCCTGCGTCCCACCCAAACTTATGGGTTAATATTACAGGATAGTTTTCATCCCGACTTGTTACGAAATGCCTTAGATCGCGATCGCTTTTTTGATCGCCTTTGGCAAGAGGTTCCCCGTCGCCCAAATCTAATCAAAATAATTCCGGCTGAACGGGATGATTTATGGCAGGGTGATATCCCTATGTTTACCACCCGCCCCAATTCCCGCCATCTGTGGAATAGTGCTAACCAGCAAATTACTGATTTTTTTACCGAATCGGGAATGACACGGGTGCAACGCCGCCTCCAACAACTGAGTGAAGAGGATTTAAGCCGCCAACTGTGGTTTATTCAGGCTTCCCTGACAACATTATCAGTGGATGCCGATCGCGCCGGATGGACAACCTATAATTTTAAAGAAACCCAAACTCCTGTCACTTGCCAACAACTTCTGGCGGCGGCTTGTCGAATAGGCGATCGTATTGAAACCTTAGCCTTGCGGGGTGAGGAGGATGTTACCTGGCTGGGGTTAACCTTGATTAAGGCACGCCATTGGACATTGTTACCCTTGGGAATGGATCTCTATGATGGGATACCAGGGATTGCTTTATTCTTGGCTTATCTGGGCGCGATCGCAAAGGAGAAACGCTACACTCAATTAGCACGACTTGCCTTACGTTCCATTCAACATCAGATCGAGGAAAGTCCATCATCGATTCCCTCAATTGGGGGGTTCAGTGGCTGGGGTGGAATTATCTACACGTTCACCCATTTAAGTGTACTGTGGCAGCAACCGGAACTTTTAGCTGAGGCAGAAGGATTACTTGATCATCTCACAGAACGTATTGAACAAGACAAACAATTCGATATAATTGGCGGATCGGCTGGGTGCATTGGCAGTTTGCTGAGTTTGTATCACTGTAATCCTTATCAACGCATACTCGATATAGCAATCCAATGTGGCGATCGCTTGTTAGCTTGCGCCCAAACGATGGCAGTGGGGATGGGTTGGGTGCCCGTTGGTGTGGGCAAAAAACCCCTAACAGGATTCTCCCATGGTGCGGCGGGGATAGCCTGGGCATTGCTAGAACTCGCTGCTGTCACAGGAAAGGAACAATTTCAGGAAGCCGCACAGAATGCGATCGCCTATGAACGCAGTCTCTTTTCCCCAGATGTCGGGAATTGGCCCGATCTACGCGAATTTGAGACTACCGTGGGTTCTGGAAGTCCAAAACAAATCAATTATATGACCGCTTGGTGTCATGGTGCTACGGGAATTGGATTAGCTCGATTGCGCTCTCTGCCTCATCTGGAGGATACCGAAATTCGTGCAGAAATCGACACCGCCCTCAAAACCACGCTTACCCAAGGATTCGGGATGAATCATTCCTTATGTCACGGCGACTTCGGCAATTTAGAATTACTCCTGCAAGCCAGTCTTACCCTCAATGATTCCCAGTGGCAAGAGCATTTAAATCGTTTGAGCGCTATGATTCTTCATAGTATCGATGAATATGGCTGGCTATGTGGAGTCCCGTTAGGCGTTGAAACACCAGGATTAATGACAGGATTAGCCGGGATTGGTTATCAACTGTTGCGATTAGCCCAACCTGATTATATCCCCTCAGTGCTGGTGCTTGAGCCTCCTACTTTTAACCATAACCGTTAGAATGCCAGCAATGTATTCGGCTTGTAGTAAGGGCTTTAGCCCTATATCCTGTTGAGTAACAGTCGTCAACCCAACCTACAATGCTATTCTGGCGGATGGTTTGGGTCATTTCGGCGAGGTATTATCAAAAGTATTTTCCCGCATTGGAAAGCTTATTAGCTCTAACTACCCTCGCTTTTAGCGATGGGAGCGTCAATTGGATCTTCTCAATAGCTTGTGATTTTTTGTAGGGGCGCACGGCGTGCGCCCATCAAACTGTCAAATCTCTTCCACCATTTTAGTTGTGTCAGTCCACTACTGGCGTGACCCACTTAAAATAGGGCTTTGTTTGTAGTAAGCACTTTAGTGCTATAAAACATAGCTATAGAGGGCTAAAGCCCTCACTACGAACCCCACTTATTCCACAATTTTAGCTGTGTCCGTCCACTATAAAGTGGGGAACTGGGGGAATGAAACTCCACCTATATACACCTGCACACCACCGACAAATGCCATAACAATACTTTGGAGGTTCGCACTACCTACGTAAGTCCCACCAATTGCCTGCTCCTGCTCTTTTTCATCTAGTTCTTGCCACAGAGATTCCTCTTCTTTGGCATATTTTATATTCGTTTTCTCTTTCATCTTTTGTCTCTCTTTTACTTGTTTTTCGATTTGTCGTAATAGGGTGGTAGTAATTCTAACAAAGATAAGCTTAAATAGTCTAGATCTAATGCTAATATCGCTCATTCTGGC
>CAKZMA010001070.1 GCA_937127375.1 uncultured Coleofasciculus sp.
CGGCTGTAGGATTAACGGGCTGGCTTTCCTTACGCAATGGTGAACAAGCGGTTCATGAACTGGCTAGCGATTTACGCCAAGAAATCGCTGCCCGGATTCAACAGAAACTCGATAGTTACTTGCAGATACCCCATGCCTTTAATCAACTCAATGCCAATGAAACCTGTCTGAATCAATTAAAATTAGACAATTTGCTGGATTGTGAGAAAACCGTCTGGCATCAGATGCAAGTTTTTCCGGTTAGCGCTACAGCCATCGGTACAGAAGATGGTAAATATCTGGAAGTGGTGCGACAAGAGGGGGATAATTTTCAAATTCATGAATCAGTGAATTATACTAAATATATTTATGCCGCGAATCAGCAAGGAAATCGGATAAAGTTATTAGAAACTCCTGCCTACGATGATCACCGCACTCGACCCTGGTATGAAGAGGCGGTAGAAGCAGGTGAGGAAACCTGGAGTGCGGTGTTCCGTTATGAACATGAAGACACATTAGCGATCGCGGCGAGTCTGCCCCTGTATCAGGGTGATACGTTGCTGGGCGTAACCAGTACGATTCTGTCTCTGTCTCATATTGGGGACTTTCTGGAAAGCTTGCAAATTAGTGACTTTGGACAGACGTTTATTTTAGAACCCAAAGGGAAAGGAACCTTAGTCGCTACATCGATGAGTGAAGATACATTTGTCTCTAATGATAATGCTAAATCTGAACGTCATGACTCAATTACCAGTGA
Source organism: uncultured Coleofasciculus sp. (assembly GCA_937127375.1). Classification (GTDB taxonomy): domain Bacteria; phylum Cyanobacteriota; class Cyanobacteriia; order Cyanobacteriales; family Coleofasciculaceae; genus Coleofasciculus. The sequence continues at coordinate 737 of CAKZMA010001070.1, forward strand.
AAACCAGCTAATTAAGGCGACGGCTGACTTTTTGGTGGGAAAGTTTGGTAGCTTTGAGAATATCCAAGGAGAATACCAGTTAGATTTTACATTAGATAAAAAGAAGCAATTTGTCCAAGTTCTCTCGTTTCAAGACAATAAAGGACTCAATTGGTTGATTGTTGTCGTGGTTCCCGAAGAGGAATTTATGGCACGTATCCACGCCAACACGCGCACAACCATTCGCCTCTGTGTAGCCGCGTTGATTCTTGCCACCCTTTTGGGATTATTTACCTCTCGTTGGATTAGTCAACCCATTTTACAACTGAGTATGGCGTCGGGCGCGATCGCGAGTGGGGAACTTGATCAACGGGTAAAAGTCGAAGGTATTTATGAACTGCGGATTTTATCCAAATCCTTTAACCAAATGGCGCAGCAGTTGCAGGAATCCTTTACCGCCTTGGAAGATGCCAAAGCTGAACTGGAATTGCGGGTAGAACAACGCACAGCAGAACTAAAAACAGCGAAAGAAGACGCGGATACAGCGAATAACGCCAAAAGTGAGTTTCTAGCAAATATGAGTCATGAACTGCGAACGCCACTGAATGGGGTGTTAGGCTATGCCCAAATTCTGCAACGATCAAAAACGATGAGCGATCGCGAATTGGATGGTGTTCGTATCATCCACCAGTGCGGTTCTCATCTGTTGATGTTGATTAATGATATTCTCGATTTAGCGAAAATTGAAGCCCGGAAGATGGAACTTCATGGCAGCGATATTCATTTTCCCTCGTTCCTGCGTAGCGTTGTCGAAATTTGTCGGATTCGAGCGGATGCAAAAGGCATTTCCTTTATCTATCAACCCACATCATCCCTTCCTGCTGGTATCCACGTAGACGAAAAGCGACTGCGACAAGTTCTGATTAACCTCCTCAGCAATGCGATTAAGTTTACCGATGCTGGAGGCGTTACCTTTAAAGTCGGATATGCGGAGACTCAAACCAGTCAACCCATCGGGGTAATGAATGGGGTTAGCACAGAAGGAGTATCTCGTCAACCCCAAACATCAACCCCTCCCCATCACCGAATCCGGTTTCAAATCGAAGATACAGGGGTAGGGATGAGTCCCCAACAATTGCAGCGCATCTTTTTACCCTTCGAGCAAGTGAGCGATCGCAAACGTCAGGCGGAAGGAACTGGACTAGGTTTAGCGATTAGCACTAAGATTGTACAACTCATGGGCAGTACAATTCAAGTCCACAGTAAAATCGGCAAGGGGAGTGTATTTACCGTGGATCTAGACTTACCCGAAGCCAAAGAATGGATACAAAAAATTACCACCCCCACTCAGGGTAGAATTATTGGCTATCAGGGCAAATCACAAACAATCCTCGTTGTCGATGATCGCTGGGAAAATCGTTCAGTCATCATCAATTTGCTCGAACCTTTAGGATTTGAGGTGATTGAGGCGAATAATGGTAAAGAAGGATTAGATATCGCCATGACAGCTATGCCGGATCTGATCATTACCGACTTGATCATGCCGATTATGGACGGCTTTGAGGTGATGCGACATATTCGCCAGTCCAAAACCCTAAAAAATATGCTAATTGTAGTATCGTCAGCCAGTGTTTTTGAGATGGATCGGCATCACAGTTTGGCAGCCGGAGGTAATGATTTTCTGCCCAAACCTGTTCAAATTGATGAGCTACTCCAGACGTTACAACAACATTTAGGACTGACCTGGATTTACGAGTCCGCATCAGGGAATGGTAGTCAGTCGGCGGGTGTTAAGGTAACACCATACGAGCCACAAAAACCGGGCAAACCCGAAGCGATTATTTTTCCTGAAGAAGAATTAGACATTCTCTGGGATTTAGCCATGAAAGGTCGCATTAAAGTTCTGCTCGAAAAAATTGATAGTATCGAGAGTTCTGATCATAAGTTCGCCCCATTTGCTCAATATGTACGCCAGCTCGCTAAAGGCTTCCAAGTCAAAAAAATACGAGATTTTATTGAGGAAAATCGGTGCATTCACTAAACGCAATGAACCTATAGCTAACAACTAGAAATTATAGCCATGCTTAAGTCTAACTCTACTACGCTGAACCGGATCGAACAACGCAAACAGGCAATGATAGACAAGTTAAATAAAACGATTATTTTAATTATTGACGATAGTCCCAACAATCTAGAAATACTCTCAGAAACCCTGACTAGCGCTGGATTTGAAATTGCCGTTGCTCTTGATGGAGAAACCGCGCTTGAGCAAATTGCTTATGATCCACCGACCTTAATTTTGTTAGATGTGATGATGCCAGGAATTGACGGATTTGAAACCTGCCGACGCCTGAAAGCCAATCCTGACACTCACGAGATTCCGATCATTTTTATGACGGCTTTGACCGATACCATTGATAAAGTTAAGGGGTTAAATTTAGGAGCCGTAGACTATATCACCAAACCCTTTCAGCAGGAAGAGGTATTAGCACGAGTGAAGGTGCATTTGAAACTCCGAACCTTAACCAAAACCCTAGAAGAGCAAAATACACGATTAGTTGAGGAAGTTGAACAACGGGGTAAAGCAGAAGCCGCCTTACAAACATTGACTCAGGAACTCGAACAACGGGTGGAAGAACGCACGAATGAACTCGCCCAAGCCCTCAACAATTGGCAACAAGCCCAAGCCATGCTAGTTCAAAATGAAAAAATGTCCAGTCTGGGACAAATGTTAGCCGGGGTTGCCCATGAAATTAATAATCCCATTACTTCGATTCATGGCAATTTAAGCTGTGCCAGCGAATATAGCCGAGACTTACTTAAACTCCTGCAAATCTATGCTCAACATTATCCGAATCCAGTTTCCGAAATTCAAGATAAATCTCAAAAAATTGACACGGATTTTCTGGTAAAAGATTTACCCAAAACCTTTAAGTCGATGGAATTGGGCATCGAACGCATTTGTCAAATTATTAAAAGCTTGCGGAATATATCTCGTCTCGACGCAGGCGAAATGATGATGGTTGATTTGCACGAGGGGTTAGAGAGTACGCTGGTTCTCTTGCAACATCGGATCAAACCCTCCGGGAAACATTTAGGGATTCAAGTGATTAAAGAATATGGTAAGTTACCGCCCATTGAATGCTATCCAGGACGCCTGAGCCAAGTGTTTATGAATATTCTGGCGAATGCGATTGATGCCTTAGAAGAAGCCGAATTTAGAAAGCAAAATTCAGATCAAATTTCAGAGAGTGATACAACACCCGCGCCTCCCACCATCTGGATTCGTACCAGAGTGATTGATAACCAGCGAGTAGAAATCCGTATTTCTGATAATGGTTCTGGTATCCCTGAAGAGATACAAGAAAAGCTATTCCACGCCTTTTTTACGACTAAACCCTTTGGTAAAGGAACCGGGTTAGGGTTATCGATTAGTCATGAGATTGTTGTCGATAAACACGGCGGACAGTTATGTTGTGTGTCTCACCCTGGAGAAGGTGCTGAGTTTATCATTGAACTTCCGATTGGTTAATATCGTCATTCGTCTTATGCTTCCGCCCTGAGCGTAAGCCGAAGGGTCATTTGTAAGGGTTTGAGGACTATTTGCAAAACTAAACCAATCACTGATTTCTTGATAGAATAGCATAACCTAATACCTGACAAAAAAAGGAGGTGAAACCATTGCCGAAAGTTCGCGTGCGCCAACATGTCAATCCCCTGAGTAAAAAATACCTGACTCCAGTAACGCCTCCTCCGTGGGAAAAGGTTTATCATCAACCCATGCAACCGCTACATCTAGATATAGGGAGTGCTAGAGGTGAGTTTTTGTTAGACATGGCAACCCAGAACCCCGATTGGAATTTTCTGGGATTAGAAATTCGGGAACCTTTAGTTGAGAAAGCCCAAGAATTAGTAACGGAGTTAGGATTAAATAATCTTCATTTTATATTTTGCAATGTCGATAACTCATTAGCGCCAATTTTAGCCTCTTTACCCCAGGGACTATTAAAGCGCGTAACCATTCAATTTCCTGATCCATGGTTCAAAAAACGACATGCTAAACGCCGTGTGGTCAAACCGGAATTGGTCAATACTTTGGCAAAATACTTGGTCAAAGGTGGCGAAGTTCTGATTCAGTCTGACGTTGAAGCCGTAGCCCAAGAAATGTGCGATCGCTTTACTGAGAATCCAGCCTTTCAACGTCAAGGAACTGACTGGTTAGCCACGAATCCTCTACCTGTTCCCACCGAACGAGAAACCTACACAATAGCTTGTAGACAACCTGTTTATCGGGCGTTGTTTGTGATTGGTGATTAAATGGGTAATTCGTCATTTGTCATTTGTCATTTGTCATTCGTCATTCGTCATTTGTATTAATTATAGGTGTAGGGGCGGGTTTAGGGACTTTCTTCTCGCTATTGATAATTAGGTTTATTCAAAACCCGCCCTTCTACGTCTTATCAAAAA
>CAKZMA010001071.1 GCA_937127375.1 uncultured Coleofasciculus sp.
TAGTGGATGAGGTGCTGGCGGTGGGGGATGCTCAGTTTCAGAAGAAGTGTTTGGGGAAGATGGATGATGTTGCCAAGGAAGGGCGGACAGTATTCTTTGTCAGCCATAATATGGCTTCTATAAGAGCGTTATGCAAAGTTGGCTATTGGTTTGAGAAGGGTCGCTTGCGAGAAAGCGGTTTAGTGGATGAAATAGTTGATCTTTACGAAAAGGAAACTCTCTATAAAGCTAGTTCACAATCCTACTCAAAAGTTGTTAATCATGAGCAGGGGATCGAGATTCATGGAGTTAATGCTTACGTCAATAATGATGAATTATTAACCCTGAAAGTTGAAATTAAAGGTTGCTCTTTACAGCAAATTTCTTCCTTAGGAATATCCATTCAGTTAACTACTTCAGAAGGGGTTTTGGTTTCTAATATCTGGCCTAGTATGGCAAACTCATTCCTGGAAAACGTGCAAGGGAGTTGGAAGTGTGCCTTTGAATATCCAGATATTACTCGCTACTTAGCAAGCGGTGACTATGTAATCCACGTCAGTCTTAACAAACCACGAATGGCAGCCATGTTGAGAGTTGAGAACGCTGCCCTCATACATATTCCGCCCGTAGATGTCTACGATTCAGGAAGTTATTTCTACTTGCGCCAACATGGCATAGTGCCTTTACCTGTTAAATTTTTCTCTTATTAATGTTAGGTATAGATTCAAAAAACAGTATTATTTCTAAATAAAATAGTAGAAAATATTCATGTATTATAAAAAGAATTTAATTTATCTTGAACAGAATCATAGCTTTATTAAGTGCCGTTTTTGTATTCAACTCAAAAATTAATAATATATAGTGTAAGTGGCATTTTATTAGAAAAGTTTTGTATGAGGAATTGCATAATATTAGGTTCTGGTCGAAGTGGCACTAGCATGGTAGCTGGTACACTGGCTAAAGCTGGGTACTTTATGGGCAATCACCTCATTCCAGCTCGTGATGGGAATCCAAAAGGATTTTTTGAAGACGTAGAAATCAACAAAGTTAATGAGGAAATTCTGGCTCAAGTTCTGCCAAAAAGACCTCGATTTATAGGAAGGTGGCTTTTTCTAGATCGCCCTTTGTACGGTCAACGATGGCTGGCTCAGGTGCCAGTCGGTACAAAGATCCCATCCCATCCACAGTTTAGTGAGAAAATTAAAGCAATCATCCAACAAAAGCCTTTTTGCTTTAAAGATCCAAGATTTTGTTATACGCTTCCCCTTTGGCTACCTTACTTGAATGATGTAGTTTTTGTTTGCATTTTTCGAGATCCAGTTAGTACAGTAAAAAGTATTATCAAAGAAGTTAAGCACGAGCCACATTTACATCATTTTAGTATCACTCCTCAGCAAACCCTAGATATATGGAGGCTCATGTATAGCCATATTCTGGAAATTCATCAGCTTGAAGGGGAATGGCTCTTCCTGCATTACGACCAAGTTTTAAATGGAGAGGGATTAGAAAAATTAGCAGCTTTTACGGAGGCATCTATTGACTATTCTTTTCCCGATACATCCCTGCGCCGTTCAACACAAGAACAACCTATTCCCAAGAATACTGAAAGGCTTTATCAAAAGCTTTGTCAATTAGCAGGATATACGGAAGCTGTCCCAACCTAACCTAGAAAAAAGTTGCAGTCGATATTCCTACTAAAGTTTGAGAATGCACCAATGAGTGTCCTTGTATCCGTTATTATCTCTACTCACGCTCCTAATCCACTCCGTTTGGAAAAAACCCTGCACGGATTGAGAGGGCAAACGTTAACACGCGAGCGCTGGGAGCTGTTGGTTGTTGACAATGCAACTCCCGATCCCCAGTATGTCTTGAGTTTCGATTTTTCCTGGCATCCTTCGGCAAGAATTATTCGGGAAGAACGATTGGGGCTAACCTGGGCGCGGATGGCGGGAATTCAGTCGAGTCAAGGAGAGTACTTAGTCTTTGTTGACGACGATAACGTCTTGCACCCCAACTACCTAGAAAATGTCCTAGAGATTTTTCAACAAAATCCCCAACTAGGAGCGATTGGGGGGAAATCACTACCAGAGTTTGAGGTCGAGCCGGAATCTTGGGTTACTCAATTTTACAAATGTCTGGCACTGCGGGATTTGGGAGAAGAGGCTTTGATTTTCTATGAAGATCGAGCATTCCAACCTAAGAGATATCCTGAGTTTGCCCCCATTGGCGCAGGAATGGCTCTGCAACGGCAAGCAGTTGAACCTTACGTTAATCGGATTCTTACTAATAGGATAGGAGTAGTGCTAGATCGCACGGGTAAGAACTTAAGTTCAGGCGGGGATAACGATATCATACTGACAATCTTAAATGCAGGTTGGGCAGTTGGATACTTTCCCCAACTCCAATTATCTCACCTAATGCCTGCTAGTCGCCTGACTAAGGAGTACCTTGCCCGAGTAAATCGCGCTTCGTCCCGTTCCTGGATTCAGGTTTTAGATTTGCATGGCATCCGGGTATGGCAGAAAATTCCTCGCTGGACAGTTCTACTGCGAAAGATTAAAGCCTTTTTTGTTTATCAACCCTGGAAAGACTCTGCTGCCTACGTGCGCTGGCAGGGTGCCTGCGGACTTTTTGAAGGATTGGGTGCGTTGCCTGAGTGACAACATCAACTGAGCAATTGCTCTTTTTCTAAGCAAAGCAACAGGGAAAAAAATTCTATGAATAACTCAAAGTATGTCTACACTGAAACCTTGGGAAAAAGCCCACTACAGCAGTAAGATGCTTTGTTGGTGTGATACGGGAGATAACCTGATATCGAATCACATCCTTCCAAAGCCAACAGTGATTAAACTTGACGTTGAAGGAAGTGAATTAGAAGTTTTGACTGGAATGAAGCATGTATTCCAGAGCGAGAATTTAAGAGCGGTAATTTTTGAAGAGGATTCAAAGTTGCTAGAGAAGAAAGATAATCCCTTGTATAAAATATTCATCGAAGCAAGCTTCACAATAGAAGCTTTGAGCAGGAATGAGAAAACCAAGCAT
>CAKZMA010001072.1 GCA_937127375.1 uncultured Coleofasciculus sp.
TCCTGGTTAGGTTACAAAATGGGAATGAGGTTTCCATCGATAAAGCGTGTCTAAGTTCCAACCCACTTTTATATTACTGGACAGGTACAAATTGACTTGTCCAAAGTTCAAGGTAAATAGCAATGTCCATCTTCAGCGGCTTCTGTTAAACTATGAACCAATCCGGCGCTGTAGCGAAATTCGGAATCAGCGGGAACGCCTAAGTTTCGGGCGATTTTATCGGCGCTGAGGAAGCCTATTCCGTAGATGTCGGTGGCGAGTTGATAAGGGTTTTCGGTGACGGTGGCGATCGCACGTTCCCCATATTGCTTATAAATCTTCACCGCGTAGGTGGTGGACACTCCATGTCCTTGTAAGAATACCATCACCTCTTTGATGGCTTTCTGGGTTTCCCACGCCTGTTGAATCATGCGGATGCGCTTTTTGGCTATCCCTTTTACCTCGACGAGTCGTTCAATCTGGTTTTCCTTGTACTGAGTGACTTGAAACTGAGTACCATACTGAGGATGATTCCGCCAAAATCCGGTGAGGTGCAAGGTTTGTCCGGGTTGGATGTTGGCGAAACTGCCAACAATGGTGGTTAGTTCTTTGGCTTTGGGACGTTGTAGACGGGCGACAGTATAGCCGGATTCAGCAGAATGATAGGTCAATCGTTCCACTACGCCTGTTAGGGTTTCATAGTGGGGAGTTGCTTTTATCGATGGATAGGGTGAGGTGGACAAGGCTTTTTAACGCAGAAGGCAGAGGGCAGAGGGCAGAAGGGTTTTTCTTGCTACGTGGTCGTTTCAGCCCTCAAGTGTCGTCCTAATATATTTTATTGGCTGTCTTCTACTAATGTCTTGAGTTTCTCAAGTTCCTGTTCCAGAAGTTCAATTTGTTGCAACAATCGCTGTTCCCGACTGGGGGGAGTGGGTTCGACTAATTCTTCTAGTTGGAACGTTGCCAATATGGGGCGATGGTCACTGGTGGTTTTATCGTCTGGGCAATAGGCATCTGATGGCTCACTATAGAGGATAACAGACGATGCGGACCAGTTTTTCGCTTCACCTGCCACAAACACAAAATCTAAAACACTATCATATCGATCAGAGCATAAGGTCGCGACTAATTTATCCGGCTTAACCCAGGTAAACACATCATCGGCTGTCAGAAAATCCCAGCCTTCATCGTGGACTCCTGATACCACATCCCAATCGAAATTGTAGTCCCCAGCGGCAATAATTGGTAGCTCTTGAGAACGTCCCCACTCATTGAGAAGTTGTGCTTGTTCATGACGAGAACTTTCTGAACTCCGGTACAGATGATTGACCACAAACAGAAATTCTTCTCCTGTGGGCTTAAACCGAAATTGAGCGACCAGGGGCGCTCTGACTCGACCTCCTATATTGATATCATCAAGTTCATAATGCTTGACCTCTTCCAATAGATTGCTGTTGTAGGCAATAGCTAAGCGATCGCCTCTACCCGTACTGCCTAGAATCGTTTTAAAATCAGCATTTTCCCCATCTTCAGTTCCTTGTTCTAAGTCCAGTAGCCAACTTTCATTTTGAACCTCAGAGAATCCCCAGATGTCAATGTCCTCTAAAGGACCAATGTGCTTACGGGCAATGACTGAGGGGACAGCATCCCCTGATTCAACATTAAATGACGCTACCTTGAGTTGACTAGCATGGGCAGGGATGTTTCCTCCTAACAGAAAAACTAACAAGAGGGTGAAAAGTAATTCGACAGGCGTTAGGTGTTTCATGAAAACGGTAACACTCATTTTGGCTTCAGAACAATCCCATACTATTCATACCGCCAAGACTTAATCCGTTAAATTTGGCAAAAATTTTGATTTTGGGTACGCACAGGCTGATACACCTGTTCCATTATCAATATAAAGATGAACAATCAATTAGCCAATAGAAGAATCGCCACAGCCGCGAGAATCACCTGCCAGAAGTAGGGAGGAAGAAACTGATCAATTTTGGGCTAACGGAATCGGGAGATTCTCAAGCAGCGGATGAATCCATCCAGGGTGGACGAGTTGGCGGCTGGGGATACGCCAACTGAGGTGGATTTGGTGCGAATCGCCTATATTCTGGATATGGATGAGGATTTTCTGCACCGTTTCAAGGATAGTCAGGAGAAACAAGAATAATGTCTAATTCTCAAACTACACCAATGAGTCAACCGGGCTTAATCCTAACTCCTGGTTCAGAAGGTTGGTGGGACTCAGAACGAGTCTCTTGTCCGCGTGTGATGCGCTGTCCTGATGGGACTTGGAAGATGTGGTACTACGGGCGCGATGCCAGTTTTGATCGCCAGATTAACTTGCCCACCGGTCGCTGTGGTCTGGCAGTTTCCTCGGACGGCATACATTGGGAACGAGTCAAAGGACCCCTGACAATGGGGGCGGTTTTTGAACCCCACCCTGATCCTCAACGGTTTGATTGTGCCCATTTAGGCGTTAGCGATGTTAATTTCTGGGATGGACTCTATTGGATGTGGTATTTCGGTGGCGATCATCAAGTTCTGGACATGGGCAAATTCAAAGCCAAAGGACTTCAGATGCTTCCAGGTTGTGCCATTTCTCGCGATGGTATCAACTGGGTCAGATTAGAAGGTTTTTACCGAGGTGCATTCCTTGAGTGTGGTCAACCCGGAGAGTTTGACGCCCTATTTTGCGGATGGCCCCAAGTATTGCGGGAACACGATCGCTGGAAAATGTACTACCACACCTTGAGTTCTAACAGAGAATTTTTGGTGGGTTTGGCTATGTCTACCGATGGCTTTCGCTGGGAAAAAGTTGGGCAAATTCTTGGTCCTGGAGAACCCGGTAGTTTTGATGAACGGGGAATTGGGACTCGCCATGTGCTGAACATCAATGGTGACTATGTGATGTTCTATGAAGGTGTCAATACCAGTGGATATCATTCCATTGGTTTGGCTATATCTGAAGATGGGATTACCTGGGAAAAACAAAAAGGTTATAAAGCGGGTGGTGCTGTTTTTAGCCACGCGCCCAAGGGGTCAGGGCGTTGGGATGCACGGGCTGTAGGGACTCCCTGGGTGGTGTCAATGGAGGATGGTAGTTTTCGGATGTATTATATCGGCGCGAATGAGGGGGGACACGATGAACTCTCTAGTCAGCATCAAATTGGTTTAGCTGTCAGTCAAGGTAAGAATTTTGACCAATGGCAACGGTGGGGAGAATCATGATGAATCAGCCTGTGCGATCGCTTCCTTCATCGTCACCAGAACACCAGTCCAGTAATTCCAGCCCTAAATACAATCACTAACCATCCAGCCACTAAGACTAATCCCAATCCCGACAAAATTTTTGTGGTTCGGTTGGCTTTGAGTAATATGTCT
>CAKZMA010001073.1 GCA_937127375.1 uncultured Coleofasciculus sp.
CTGGTCTAGTTACACTTTGTTTGTACGAACATCCCATCTGGACTCAGCTTCAGAGAAGGGAGTTGTAAATACACCAGCGCGACCTGCTATATCTGTAGGGACACGGCAGTGTCCATCCGTGTCAACTTAAGCTCAACCCCTCACCCTCAGCCCCTCTCCTCACAAGGGTAGGTTTTTTAAGATTGGGGTTCAGGTAAGACAAGGTAGACAGGTAGACCAACTGTGAATCGTCACGGGTGCGGGATTACAATTATTAATCCTTGGGAGTCTGAGTGAACTTACGGAAAGTCTATCTTTATCTTGACATAATGCTTCTGCTGTGATTGGAATAGAGCAATCAGGCTAATGGTCGGCTGGGTGACTTTCCCTCAATTTTGCTTACAATTGCATAGGTGAAAGGAAAGAGTCCTACGCTAGATAGTGTTGCTTGCGCTAGGTTGTACTGTTATATCAAAATTGCCAGTATCCTTGGAGTTCTATTCATGTCCGTAGAATCCGCTATCAGCGAAGCTGCCATTGAGCAGAATCTGGAACAATTTCTCTTGGTACTGTCGGTGTCTCTCAGCGTCGCCACCGTTTCCCGGATTTTTCCGTTGTTCCGCAAAATCCCTTATACCTTACTTCTGGTTATTGTCGGCTTAGGTTTAGCCTTTGTCGATGTGCGCCTCGTCAACCTATCCCCGGAACTGATTCTAGAGATTTTTCTCCCTCCCCTCCTCTTTGAAGCCGCCTGGAATATCCGTTGGCGGGATTTGCGGCGGGATTTAATCCCCGTGATTCTTTTTGCGGTGGTGGGGGTGGTGATTTCGGTGCTGGGAATTGCCTTTACCATTACCCAATTTACCGAATTACCCCTGACGATCGCATTATTAGTCGGCGCGAGTCTGGCTGCAACTGATCCTGTATCGGTAATCGCCCTGTTTCGGGAACTGGGGGCGGATAAACGTCTGAAAACCCTGATGGAAGGGGAAAGCTTATTTAATGATGGTGTCGCCGTCGTCGCCTTTCTCTTATTGGTGGGTATTCCCTTAGGTACGCAGGAATTTTCCCTATCCACCACAGTTGCCCAATTCTTTACCTTTGCCGGAATTGGTATCGGTGTCGGTTGCTTAATCGGGTTTGGCATTTCCTTTCTCACCCAACGCTTCGATTTACCCCTAGTCGAACAATCTCTGACATTAGTTTCTGCTTATGGCACCTACCTGATTACCGAAGAACTCGGCGGTTCTGGAGTAATTGGTGTGGTTACGGTGGGGTTAGTGCTGGGCAACTTTGGTTCCCGAATTGGCATGAACCCCCGCACCCGCTTAATTGTCTCCGAATTTTGGGATTTTCTGGCATTTTTTGTCAACTCAATTGTCTTTCTCCTCATTGGTGACCAAATTGATTTTCCCCGTTTGGGACAAAACCTCGGCTTAATTGGGGTTGCCATTGGAGCCGTTCTCTTCACCCGCGCTATTTCAATTTACGGCTTAGCGGCAATTAGCAATGGACTTGCCAAGTCTGATATAGGTTGGCGACAGCAAACGGTGTTGTGGTGGGGCGGATTACGGGGTTCGGTTTCCATTGCCCTAGCCTTAAGTGTTCCGGTGAGTTTGGAGGGACGACAAGATATTATTGTTACGGTTTTTGGCGTGGTACTGTTTACGCTGTTAGTTGAGGGGTTAACTACTCAATTCCTCCTGGAAAAACTGGATTTAATTGGGGATCAACCTCTGCGTCAGAAATATTCTGAGGCAATCGCTCGTCGTGTGGCACTCAATCGAGTCAAAGACTACTTAAAGTCAGCCACGACTAACAACGAAATGAATTCAGAATTTTGTCAGTATCAGATAAAACTGGTTGATGGTCAACTCGAAAGTATTCACACCGAGCTTGACAAATTACTCCATCACCATCCTCAGTTACAAAACTTGGATATGGAACAACTGCAAGAACGAATGGTTGATATCGAGGCAGATACCTACGCTGAATTTATCCGCGCTGGACGTTTAACTGAGAACCTCTCCCCCTTACTCCAGGAAGCCTTAATTGAAGCCGATGAAAAGCTGATTGAGAGTGACTGATACTGGATAATAGTTTGAACTGTACCAGACGCGCCACGCGCCATGGCGCGTCTAAGGGGGATCGTATCTATTGGTGCAAATAACAAATGGCATTTATCGATCCGATACATCTTCTTCTATTGTTCGGCATTTCACCAAATAAACCCGATTTATTGACCAATTTTCTACATAATTAAAGATGTTTGCACTTGCCCCGGGTTCAACTTTCCATACTGAAATTATGAAACGTAAACTTTTAATTATAACGCTCTTATTCGTGATTTGTTGCGTCCTTCCGGCTCAAGCGGAAAATTTGCCAGCACCTGATCAAAGTAGCGTTGAAACTCAACAACCAATCCAGTCGCCGTTAAAGTCGTACTTTCTAAACGTTTTAGCAGGGGGATCACGACAATCAATTCAGCTTGATTCACCAGCAACGCGACTGATTATTTATATTCAGCGAGGAGAAAAGCCGATTCGCTGTGGTGATTGTATGAAAACCTATAATTGTACTCCAGGAAAGCCGCTAAAAATTAACGCCGATCCCACTACACCCATTCAAAAAATTTGGGCAGAGAATCCTTATGAGAAACAGGTGCGCTTACGCCTGGATGTTCTTGAAGAATTGACATCCTCACCGGACTGAAATCACGGTGATTTCCCAGGAATCGAATAGCTGCTAAAGGATTTGATAGAATCAACCCATCCGGTTTGATGCTAGTTTATCAGCCCAACGAGTTGTTTCAGGTAATCGATATTTCGGAGTGCAGCGTAGGACATAATCGATCGCAGTGGGTAAGCTGATTCGATGACCCGGAGAGACATACAGAGGCTTCACCCCAGTTCGCGATCGCACAACTGCGCCAATTACCTCTCCCCGATGTCGTAAGGCTTGCCAATTTCCCTTCTCTAAGGGTAATTCCTCATGCTGACCAATTAATCGCGACTTCGCTACCCCAATCGTGGGAACTGTAATTAATAATCCTAAATGACAAGCCAAACCAAATCGCCGGGGATGGGCAATTCCTTGACCATCACACAAGATTAAATCAGGAGTTATTTTAATCTGAGATAAAGCATCCAGTACAACAGGAACTTCCCGAAACGAGAGAAACCCTGGAATATAGGGAAACGTTGTCGGGCGACGTGCGATCGCCTGTTCGATCAATTGCAGTTCCGGAAAACTCAGTACCGCAACAGCGGCGCGGGAAATCGCATAATTGTCTTCAAAACCAACATCCACACCCGCGACATAGTTAACCTCACCCAATTGATCCGAGGTAATAATTTCACCACTGAGTTGGTTTTGGATAGCCGTCGCTTCCTCAACCGTCAAAGTCCACGAGTGGCGTTGATAAATTTCCATGTTGATAATTACTCACTGGTTAGGGGAAGGTAGAGTTTTGACCCTTCGCGATTCTCGAGGGCATGGCGCGTGAATCTGTAGGGGCGGGTTTAGGGACTTTCTTTTCGCTATTGATAACGTTTGTTCAAAACCCGCCCTCATCTCCCCCAGCTTCCAGAGACACCCTGGTATGTCTCTACATTGTTCCCCCAGATTCACTTACACTATCTAACATCTTTAGTCTTGAAACACCATAATTGTCCCCGAATAACACGCCACCCAAACCTGATTTGTTTCTGGATCATACGTAACTCCAATCGGATTGGCATTGGTATTCACCGTTTGCTGAATTGACATATCACGGGTACGCACTTTACTCATGGTATTTGAGTGATAATTTACCACATACAGAAATTCACCATCATCAGATATATCCATGCTGCGGGGGGCATTTCCAGTGACAACTTTGCGTAAAACCCGACCTGTAAATAAATCAATTTTAGCCACCGTTCCTTCCCCATTTAACGTGGCGTAGAGATACTGACCACCTGGATCAATACTTAAATGACGCGGTGAATTCCCAATATTTTTGATCCAGTCGAGGGAAAAATCATTTAAATCGACAACCGCAATATCATAAGACCCCATCACCGCCACATACGCTTTTTGGGACGCCGCATCAACCGCAATTCCACGGGGATAGCGACCCAATTTAATCCGCCGAATTTCCTGATTTTGCTGAATATCGACAACGCTTAAATCCCAACTACACCAATTACTGACTAGGGCAAATCGATTATCCGGGCTAGTGGCGACAAATTTAGGCACAGACCCGACTTCAATTACTTGATCAATTGCTAAGTTATTGGTATTAATGCGATACAAAAAACTATTGTCTGTTTTTTGCGAGGGGCTACATTTGTCACTCCCTGGATTATTAAATCCTGAACCATACATCTGGTAATTAGAGACCCAGGCATATTTTCCATTATCGGAAAAAGCGGCTTCTACAGGAGATCCTTTATAGGTTCCACTCCCCTTGGAATGCCCGTATTTCTCCAAATTCACGGCATCGGCAATGGTTTTGACCAGATTATACTGGCGGTCATACACCGTAATTGTATGACTGTACATCATATTCTGGGCAAAAAATAAACCCCGACCTGAATGCACAATAGATTTGGGGGAAATTTTGCCAGAAATGGTTTGTTTTAGCGTCATCTGGCTGGACTGACGTTGCTCATCGTTCTTTTTTTTTTCGCTGTCTTCGTTAATAAAGCTGTCCGGATTAAAGGGACTATTGTCAGAATTTTCTGTCGGTGTCGAGAACGCATCTTGATTAAAGGGAATCGGGTCGTAATTTTCCTCCGGTTTGATCAATGAGTCTTGATTAAAATTACTATTGTCAGGATTTTCGGCTGATGTCGAGAACGAGTCTTGATTCAATTCCTCAGTCGGTGAAGGTGTTGCGGTAGGAGAGGGTAACTCTAATGCGGCTTTGGTGTTAGCCCCCACCATCCCATCAAGGGTTAATCCCTTGGCTTTTTGATATTGAATCACGGCGGTTTCGGTTAAATTACCGTAATACCCGGTAATGGGTCCATCATAATACCCCTGTGCTTGTAAAGTTCTCTGTAGCGCCGTCACATCAGAATTGCGACTTCCCCGCTTGAGAACTAAACCCGGATTCGCGAATCCCATGCGATCCTCTGTCGCTTCCGTTGAGGGGGCAGTTTGTGAGGCGGATGACACTGGAGTCGATTCTAATGCCGCACGGGTTTTAGGTCCAGCAATCCCATCTACGCTTAATCCCTTGGCTTGTTGCAGTTGAATCACGGCGTCTTGGGTCGTTGAACCATAGTACCCGGTAATCGGTCCATTAAAATAGCCAGCCACTTGTAAATTTCGCTGGAGAGAGGTGACTTGAGAATTGCGATCGCCTCGTTGGAGAATAAAATTGGGTCGGGCAGATACTAAGGGTTTCTCCGGTTCTGGTATGGGTGACTCAAACTCTAGAGGTGTATCAAGACTCGCATCCGTTGCTGCGGCGGAGTCAGACTCTAATCGGGTGGTGGTATTCGTCCCAACGATACCATCTGGACTAAGTCCGTTGGCTTGTTGAAACTGGATAACAGCAGCTTCGGTTAAGGGACCATAGTACCCGGTAATTGGTCCATTAAAGTAACCCTCAGCTTGCAGCGTTTTCTGAAGATTCCTCACCTCAGCGCCACTATTTCCTTTCCGCAATGCTAAAACGGGACTGGCTAGGCTAACAATGAACAGCGCCATGCTTAAGAAGATAAAGGGAATCCAAGCCGCACTCAGGGGCTTTTTCCGGTCGAGTTTTGGTATAAATATGCTGGAACTAGCAGGGGGTTTGGGTTCGGAGGTTGCCAATGCTTCATCAGTGACCGCCACATGAAGGGAGGCAGGATTATCCATAATTCTCTATTTTCTTAGCGCATTCTCCGTTATCCTATACCAGGAACTTTGACAAGGGCTACCCCTTAGCGATGATAAAAATTCAACGGCAGAAGCTGGATTGAGGATATCGTTACAAAAATTTAAATCAGTGAACGGTCTCAATGCCTTGAGTAAACCAAGCCTTTTTTCGGTTGGAATTTCCTCAAACTAGCTGACTAGACACCAAAAACACTCTCCTTTATTTGTGAAGAATTGTAGAGATATTCATCTCACCAAAGTCAAATTTTCCTGATTGAAATAGAATCAGAA
>CAKZMA010001074.1 GCA_937127375.1 uncultured Coleofasciculus sp.
GCTGGTTACCAATAGCTGAACAACAAAACCCGCCCTTATTTACAAGGCTAAGATGTATAAATAAGTCAATATAATCACATGAAAAGGTTATTAATTACAGGTGTTAGTGGATTTTTGGGTTGGCATACTTGCCAGTTGTCAAAACGAGAATGGAATGTCTATGGAACTTGCCTTTCTAAATCTGTCAATAGTTCAGATATAAACATACTAAAAGTTGATTTAACTCATTTTCAGGAAGTTAAGCAGATTTTCCAAACTATTAAACCTGACGCGGTTATTCATACGGCGGCTCAATCGAATCCTAATTTTTGTCAGGTACATCCCCAGGAAACGGAGACAATAAATGTTACAGCCTCTGGGGATATCGCGGGACTTTGTGCGGATTATGGCATTCCTTGCATATTTACATCTACTGACCTGGTATTTAATGGTTTAAACCCACCCTATCGAGAAACTGATCCGGTTTCGCCAATTAGTTATTATGGAGAGCAAAAAGTTAGGGCTGAAAATCTAATGTTAACCCGTTATCCTCGGACAGCAATTTGTCGAATGCCTTTAATGTTTGGTCAGGCTACACCAACGGCGAACAGCTTTATCCAGCCATTTATTGAAACGTTACAAGCAGGAAAGGAGTTAAAGCTATTTATTGATGAATTTCGCACACCTGTGAGTGGAACCACCGCAGCGAAAGGGTTATTGTTAGCCCTGGAGCAGGTTCAAGGATATCTGCATCTGGGCGGAAAAGAGCGGATATCACGCTATGAATTTGGTCGTCTCCTGGTTGATGTGTTACGATTACCCAAGACTGGATTAGACACTTGTCACCAAGCTGATGTAGAAATGCCTGCGCCAAGACCTCCAGATGTTTCCTTGGATAGTTCCAAGGCGTTTGCGTTAGGATATAATCCTCTATCCTTGCGAGAAGAATTAGAGGCATTGTGGGGAAACAAGAAATTCTAAGTATCTAATTTATTTTCAATAGACTGTAGGGGAGCAAACCTTGCACCCCCGACGATGCACCCTATAAAACCCAGAAATTACATTAGGATGATTAGTTTACCTTATTCTTCTTTCTCGAATGCTCTTGCTTGAGTCCAACTCCAAAGCCTAATGCGGCGGCTGAACCAAGGATTGTCAGGGGTTCAGGAACAGAAGGAAGTTTAGTTATTTTGTAGGAAACAGAATCACTGAAGTCTCCATTGATCAAAGTTGCTCCTCCAGTTACCATGCCACCAATTTCTTGCGGAAGTGGCAGTATGTCAAATAGAGTGAGACTCTGAGAAGACGTGCTGAACAGCATATCGGTTTGGGAACCATTGGTAACAAATTCCCCTTGAACAAATTGGATATTTCCCAAGTTTAGAGCAACCGACTCAATTGCATCCATTGAATCGTTGGTGGTGAAGTCACCTATATCTACGTTGTTTATTGTTGTTGAACCCCCCAGTGCTGGTGATACAACGTCTATACCATTGATTCGTAGATCATATTTCATTGAAGCGGCTGTAGCCGGGGATACATTGACCATCGTTACGGTAGCGGCAGTGGTAGCAACTGTGAATGCAGCCAGCCACGGTGAGTAGCTAAATTTCATAAATTGGAAACCCTGTAGTAAGTGAAACAACTGTGACAATTAAATGACTAATAAAGGAATGTTTCCTCTATCTTTAGAAGTATTTATAAAACTATACTTATTTGTCTTTGTCAAGTCAATCTCATTGATTATTCTTTATGCTTTATATAAGTTAAGTGATAATTTTAACAATACACAGATTTTGTATTGCACGTTACATTTTATAGCTATAACTAAAACTAGCAATTATATGCCAGAAACAGGATGTATGATTGGGTGTCTAGGTATTTATTCAGTGAGAGGATAAAGTCATAATTTCTACGGGAATTCGCAAGATAATCTTAGCGAAGTGAGATAAGCCGAACTTAAATTTAAGCGATCGCGGCAACTGTTGCCAGGAAACCGGGACAAAGCCAAAGCGCCTGTAAAACTGGGCTAAGCGCGTCCCCAAGCATTCCAGATAGAGGGGGTGGCTGGCTTGGCTAATCAGATGCTGCGTCAGCAGGGTTCCCAAACCGCGATCGCGCCATTGGGGGGCGACAACCAAACTCCCTAACTCCTGGGCGTCAGCAAACTGGCGTAACTGCCCACATGCTACCACCTGTCCCTGACATTCAATCACCCAGAACTGTTGCCATCGTAACTGCGTCGGATCAAGTTTTGCCCCCAGTACCAATCGGAAAATCGCGCCCCGATCCCCAGAATCGGCGCGTCGGAGGGTACAGTTGGCGGGTAGAGAAGGCTGACTCGTATGCATATAGGATGATTTATTGGGTGCGATCGCTGATTTTAATGGTTCGAGAGTACCCGAAACCTGATACATTTACCGAGTATCGGCTCTTCAAATTTATGGATTGACTATGAAAGTCTTGGTTATTGGTGGCGATGGTTATTGTGGGTGGGCAACCGCCCTGCATCTATCCAAAAAAGGATACGACGTCGGGATTATGGATAACCTGGTGCGCCGTCACTGGGATATGAAACTGGGTGTAGAAACCCTGACGCCAATTGCACCGATTCAACAACGTATCCAGCGTTGGCAGGATCTGACGGGTAAATCCATTGACTTGTTCGTTGGGGATATTACCGACTACGATTTCCTGATTAAATCCTTGCATCAGTTTGAACCGGAGGCAATTGTTCACTTTGGCGAACAACGATCTGCCCCATTCTCGATGATTGATCGCGAACATGCGGTACTGACTCAGGTGAATAATGTCGTAGGGACATTAAATATTCTCTACGCCATGCGACAAGACTTCCCTGATTGCCATTTGGTCAAACTGGGGACGATGGGTGAATATGGCACGCCGAATATCGATATCGAAGAAGGCTATATCACCATCGAACATAATGGGCGCAAAGATACCTTACCCTATCCCAAACAACCCGGTAGCTTCTACCACCTCAGCAAAGTCCACGATAGCCATAATATCCACTTTGCTTGCAAGATTTGGGGACTAAGGGCAACGGATTTGAATCAGGGCGTCGTCTACGGTGTCTTAACCGAAGAAACCGGAATGGATGAGATGCTGATTAACCGCCTCGACTACGATGGCGTTTTCGGTACTGCCTTAAACCGTTTCTGTATCCAGGCGGCGGTGGGTCATCCCTTAACGGTATACGGTAAAGGGGGACAAACCCGGGGCTTCTTAGATATTCGGGATACCGTGCGTTGTGTCGAACTGGCGATCGCGAATCCGGCTGATCCGGGTCAATTCCGCGTCTTTAACCAGTTCACGGAAATGTTCAGTGTGGGCGACTTAGCCGTGATGGTGAAAAATGCTGGAACCCATTTGGATATCGATGTGGATATTAAGCACCTGGATAACCCACGAGTTGAGTTAGAACAGCACTATTTCTACGCCAAAAATACTTGCCTATTAAGTTTAGGACTCCAACCCCATTACCTATCAGATTCCCTGATTGATTCCTTACTCAACTTTGCCAGCAAGTACAAGCACCGTGTAGATGAAAAACAAATCTTACCTAAGGTGTCTTGGCGGCGCTAACTCTCTCGACCATCGGTTCAGGATTCAGGGGTAGGGAAGATATAAAATATCAAGAAAAATGGGGGTTCCGGTGATGGATGTTCCTATTTTTTCAACCCAGCTCAGTCTAGAACAGTTCACACTGATCACTGAACCGATGGTTTCAATCATCTGCTGTATGTTCCGAGAGCTTGTCATCACAATGATAAAATCGGCAAT
>CAKZMA010001075.1 GCA_937127375.1 uncultured Coleofasciculus sp.
AGCAGGGAGGGTTCAGCGGCATCTAGCCCGATGGCGATAACCGGAGTTTTGCCCTTTACCATGAAGTTAGCCTCGGTTATATGTTATGTATTGTCTTGGCTTCTAATTTAACATGAATGACACCGACTTAAACCCTGAGATCTATACCAAGTTGCGTTCTCATGTGTCATTCTGAGCGAAGCGAAGACTCGACTCAAAGGTTGTTTGAGTGCAAGATTTACGCTCAAACAGTTTCTGGACAGCAGGCTAATCCTTTTAAAGGCTAAAGCCCTTACTACAAACCTAATCGAATGAATCAACTGGGTTTGGCTAAAGCGATTGCCGATATGCCACTTAACATCAACCCCACACCCAACCAATGCACAGACTCAACTTTTTCGTGCAAAAACACCGCTCCGCTAATGGTTGTACAAGTAATAGTCAATCCAATAACTACGGGGTAGGCTACGGACAAATTCAACTTCCCTAACACCAAAATATAAAATACGGTACTTAAACCATAACTGAAAATTCCCGCAAACAAATAAATATTCAGGGGATTCTGACCCGAACCCAGTTTCAGGAGGGTTTGCCCTAAAGTATTGAGTCCCACACTAATCAGAATCAATAAACCGAAAAAAAGGTGAGTGAGCATGATAATCAATTAACCCTGTTCATAATCATTTAGCGGATCAAAATCCCAAAGATCATACCCCGCTGGATAGGGAGTTTGCACGTACTTCCCAAACAGCCTTTCCCACCAGCGAAACGGATGGGGAAGCGTGGCAACTTGAATACTGGAGCAGCCCACTACCCACGCCCCTAAAATATCTGTATGGCGACTGTCTCCAATCACAACAACTTGCTTGGGTGTCAATTGCATCTGAGCCAAGGCTTTGCGGAAGGCAAAAGGAAAGGGTTTCTTTGCCGGATTGATTGCCGGAATATCCAAGCGTTCAGACCAGGCTTTTACCCGATAGCGACGCTTACCATTGGAGAGGATAAAAAACTTAAATCCCGCTAACTTAGCTTTTTTGATCCAGGCTTCGCCTTCTGGAGATAAATAGCGATCATTTTCCGAAACAATCGTGTTATCTAAATCAATAATTACCCCTTGAATTCCAGCGGTCTTTAACAAATCTAGATTAATACAAGCCACAGTATGAACTTTTCTGGGGAAATCCTTTACCCGGAGGTTTCTTTGTCTTCTTCGCTTTAATTTCGATGGCAATTTGAATAACTTTAAAGGAAAAAGCAAAACTGTAGTACGCTTTCGCATATATTCCTTCCACCTCTCATGTAATAGATAGTTTTTTCAATAAGCTGAAAAAGATTAGTTAATCACCCCTTGCTGTTTGAGCAACAAAATGATAAAACTGGTCAGCACCCAACCCAGGACAGTGAACAAAGTCGGTAAGTCTTTCAATAAAACTTCTTCCGGTCGCTCAGTTCGTCCTCCCTGTTCAACCGTGTCACTTCTCCGCGCAATTTCCCGGGGATCACTCAGCAGTTGATACCGAAAAATACCGTAGAGAACGAAGGGTAACGTCAGCATCATCCAGGGAGTTGATGCTCCTTGAACTTTGGGACCCGAACTCCAAAGTGCATAAGTCACCACAGCCGCTGTGGTCACAATACTTTCCATACGATTTAGCAAGGATAAAGAATAACGGCGCAGCACTGACCGAGTCTTACCCCCTTTAATTTCGCTCAACCGCAACTCAGCTTTGCGCTTTTCCACACCCAAAAATAGCGCCAGCATTGCTGTACACAACAGAAACCAGGGAGAGAGGGTAATTCCAGTCGCCGCAGCACCCGCAAAAGCCCGGAGGACAAACCCAGTGGCGATAGCGAATACATCTAAAATTACGGTGCGCTTCAGCCTTAGGTTATAGGCAACTTGCAGCACAGCGTAGCTGAGGATAGTGGCTCCCAAAGCGGGTGACTTCAGCCACCCGATAATTAGGGCACCGAGCAACAGAATCACCGCCATCCCGATTGCCACTGGCACACGGACTAAACCGGCAGCAATAGGACGCTTACACTTGACAGGATGGCGACGGTCAGATTCGACATCGGCAATGTCATTGAATAAATAGAAACTGCTAGAAGCGCTGCAAAATAGGACTAAGGCAAGTAAGCTACCGAGTAAAGATTGAAGATTAATACTAAACGCAAACAAAGGTGCCGCAAAAACAATTAAGTTTTTTGTCCACTGACGAGGGCGGAGGGCAATTAAATAGGGAAACTTAACGGTTAATGATTTTCGATTGCTCATCTTGTCTAGTTTGTGGAGCAGGATAATTGCTTTTGATGATTTGTTGACGCAAGTTAAGCCACTCTAAATTACTCTAAAAAAAGCCGTATTTATTCTTAACTTGTTTCCGAAATTTTCTGCCTATTTTGCCTCACTTTCAGTAAAGATAGAATAGTCAATGCAGCTAGAATCGCAATCATCGGAATACTCGGGAAATGGTAACGGTCTTGGGCGACAATCACCGCATGGACAGCGGCAAAATAACCCCAGAATAGTACGGTTGGATGGAAGATCATCATCACCCATCCTTGTTGTTTACCGAGTAAAACAATACCAATTAAGCCGAGTCCTAGTGCTGCTAGCCAGTAGAGTTGATTGATGATCTTCAACGGCAACAGCACCCCAGTTCCATAGCGCTTGACTAAGCCTTTTTCATTCCAACTTACTCCGATACTTTCACGCGCATGAGTTTGCACCAATCGAACCAGGCTGCGTCTGATAAACAAAAAAGGTTTTTCTTTAATATGAGCAACAGCAACCGACTTGAGATAATCGTCTCGCTGTGCTTCATTCATTTCCTTGACGTCAGGGGGTAATGGCATATATCCACCCGTAGAGTCTGGGTTATTGCCCATCCAAAGGTTAGCACCTGAATTCGTTGAGATGGTGGTAAACTGTCCGAAAACCTGAGTATTACGGATTGACCAAGGAGCAATCAGCAGCGCCATGACGACAAACATGACCAACGTAGCCGTCAAGTTCTTAAATATCTCCCTTGTCCTAACCGCCCGCTCAAATAACAGTAAGATTGGAATTAACAGTGCCGTCGGTCGCACATAACTTGCTGCTGCCAATACTACAGCAACCCCTAATGCTCTCGACCGAAGTGTGAGTCCTTCGTTCAACCATAGCCACAGTCCTACTAATACCAATGCCGTAAAGAGTAACTCACTAGCCAGGACGGTGGTAAATTGGATTTGGCTGGGCCACAATGCCAATATTATACCTGTCACTATAGCAATGCGACGATTGAACCAGGTTTCTGCCAAGCGCATTGAAACCCAAATAATGACGGCGGTCAGTAAGAGGTTGAAAACAATAATCGGTAAATAGCTGTGACCAAACAGCCAGTAAAATAGAGCATAGACAAAAGAGGTTCCGGGGGGCCAATAAGCCGTGGGATCACCACTCTTCCAGCCATACCCTTGTCCAGTTGCTAAGTTGAGGGCAAAGGTATCGTAGGCGTTACTATCGGAAACGGGGATTACGGGTACCGCTATTGCCCACAGGATACGTAACCCTAGAGCAATCAGTATGATCCCCAGGTCAGGCTGGTAATTTTTTGATAGTTCCTTAAGTTTTCCGGTAAATGCTGTAATTTTAGCCACATCCTACTCTCAAAGTTTCACATTCCGATAAGTTCTATCCCATATTATCACTTCTGTTTATCTCTCAATCAACCATCTCAGTAATGATCTGATAGATCCTTTCTCCCCATTTATCCCAATTCAAGCGCTGATCATATTCTCGGCGAGACGAGTGAACCA
>CAKZMA010001076.1 GCA_937127375.1 uncultured Coleofasciculus sp.
AAACGAGGGCACAGGTACGATAGTCACCCAAGAGAGCAATATATTCACCATTACAGGAGGACGTTTGTCAAGTGATGGAGCAAATTTATTTCAAAGTTTAGAGAAATTGGGTTTGTCTTCTGGTGAAATTGCTAACTTTTTGGTCAATCCTACCGTAAACAATATTTTTGGACGAGTGATTGGCGGTGAACCCTCAATCATTAATGGGTCACTTCAAATTACTGGAGGAACACCCAATTTATATTTAATCAATCCAGCCGGAATCGTTTTCGGTGCGAACGCGAGTCTGAATGTTCCGGCTGATTTTACCGCAACGACAGCGACAGGAATTGGCTTTGGCGACAATCATTGGTTTAATGTGTTCGGAGCAAATGAGTATCAACAATTGGTGGGTGAGCCGAATCAATTTCTGTTTGGCTTATCTCAGCCGGGGAGTATTATCAATGCCGGGGATTTAGCCGTATCATCCGGGCAGAATTTAAGTTTAGTTGCGGGGAGTGTAATTAATACAGGAAAACTCACGGCATCAGGAGGACAAATTACTATCGCGGCGATACCGGGTTCCAATCGGGTGATGATTTCTCAACCCGGACAGGTGCTGAGTCTAGAGGTTGAACTTCCCATGCAGAAATCAGGAGAAGTCTTGCCGTTTACCCCCTTAGATCTGGCGAGTTTACTCACAGGTTCCGGGGAAACTATAAACACAGGCGTTGAGGTTACTTCATCCGGAACCGCGCAGTTAACTGATTCTGGCACAATCATTCCCAATCCAGCGGGAATGGCTGTTGTTTCTGGCACAATTGACGTGGCGACTGTTGTGATGCAAAACTTAGAAAATGCATCATTAATTGGCGGCAATGTAAATCTATTCGGCGAAAAGGTTGCTTTAGTGGATGCTAATCTAAACGTTTCAGGTGTTAATGGTGGCGGTCAAGTATTAGTGGGTGGAGAGTATCAAGGTCAGGGAAACATATTTACATCACAGCACACTTTTATTAGTCAGAATTCAACGATTAATGCGGATGCATTAGTAAATGGAAATGGGGGGCGGGTCATTGTTTGGGGAAATGAAGCGACTCGGTTTAATGGCACGATTCAAGCGCGTGGGGGACAGGAATCAGGTAATGGTGGTTTTGTTGAAGTGTCGGGTAAAGAAAATCTGAATTTTACGGGTACAGTTGATGTAAGTGCGAAACGAGGTACGGCGGGAACATTACTGATTGATCCAGAAAATATCACGATTATAAATGGTAGTGGGGGATCAGATAATGATCAAGTTACAGGAGATAACCAAGTTCTTTTCGATGATAGTCCTGGTCAAAGGTTCACAATTGCTGAATCTACACTTGAAGGACTGCTGGCAGAAGCCAATGTTATCTTAGAAGCCACCAACAACATTACTATTAATAATTTATTTGACAATGAGTTAACTTTTGCTCCTGGACCCGGTGGCTCGATTACATTTACGGCTGATGCGGATGGGGATCAGGTGGGAGCTTTTTCCATGAATTCTACTGATACCATCCGGGCTGATGCTCGGAACGTTACGATTTCGGGTGCAAGTTTAACGATTGGTATTATTGATACAGCTACTCCTCTGGTTATTGAAAATATTAATGGTATCAACCATACCGTTAATATCAATGGTGCGCCAATTAACTTGACAGCGACAAGAGGCTCTATTCGTATTAACGGTCTTGATGGCAACTTGAATAGTCTCGTTGGCAGATCAATAACGATTAATACTCCCAGTACATTATCAGTTGCGGGCGGCTTAAATGCTCGTAGCGATATTGCCGGGAATGCAGGTAACGTTACGATTGGCAATCAGTTAATACCAAGTTCGATTACAGTTGGTGAAATCAGTGCTCGCAATCTTGGTAGTGGTGGCGGGGGTAACATTAATATTACTACGACGGGTTTACTCAATGTAACAAGAGCTTTTTCAAGAAATACAGGCTTATCTGTAGGGCAGGTTTCTTCCAACAATAATCTGAGTGATTTAGCTAGTATCGCGAGTGAAGCGAATGGAAGTGGGGGAACTATCAGAATTACAGCAAATGGGGGTATTACTACCGCAGCAGGTATTTTTAGTGACAGTCTTATGTCAGGAAATGGTGGGACGATTACCATTAATAGCCGAGGGAATGTTCAAGTTAGTTTGATTGATGCCCAAGGTAGTCAAAACGGCACAGGTGGCAACGTTAATATTACAACTGGAGGATTTTTCCAAACTACAGGTATCATTACCGATCAAAATCAGATAACCGCGAGTATTTCTACAGCTGGTGGGGTGGAAGGGGGTTCTATTTTTATCGAGCATGGAGGTGGTGTTAGAACTCCTTTTAGTATAGGAGATGCTTCAATCAATGGTACGATAGGAAGTCTTACTACTGGGTCAAATAATTCAATTGTGCCATTTCAGTCTATAGTGGGTTCCTTTAGCCAGGGTACTCCTCCTGCTGATATTCAGATCGTTACCAAAGATCAAAATAGCACGGGTACTTCAACAGGAAGTGGAACTGCTACAGGTATTAGTGTGCCAGGATTTCTTAGCACAAGCGGTGGCAATTTAACTGTTGATCCAGATTCAGTCAGCCAGGGCAGTCTTTCAAACGCTATCCAGAGTATTTATCAGCGACAAAATAGTAGTAGTGCAATCAATGGCAATGAGGAGCAACTCAATTCAATAGAAACTCTTGCGTTAGTTCAGGAGGAAGAGACTGAATCTTTTGAGGTTGAGGATATTCAAAATGAACTGAAACAAATTGAGCAAGCTACAGGGATAAAGCCTGCTCTCATTTATGTGTCATTCTGGCCGCGACAGCTAAGTGATAGAAGTCGCGAAAAAGAACTCGGCTTAAATCAAAATGACAACTATGAAGAAACACCAGAATACCTATTATCAAGAGGTGATCCAAACACGCTATCTATAGAACCTAGGTCTGATGATCAATTAGAACTACTTCTGGTTACTAGCTCAGGTCAACCCATCCGCATGCCGCTCTCTAATGCAACTTATGAAGAAGTCCGGAATGCAGCTATAGAGTTTCGTGGAGAATTAGAACCAAGAAGTAAAGTTGAAAGATATAAATTTAAAACCAATGCTCAAAAATTCTACCAATGGCTGATTGCGCCTCTGGAGAAAGGTTTGCAACAAAAAAATATTGATAATTTAGTTTTTGTGATGCCGCAAGGCTTACGTTCCATACCACTAGCCGCAATCCACGATGGTAAGGATTATATTATCACAAGATACAGTGTTGGTCTGATGCCAAGCATGAGTTTGACTGACACCCGATACGTTGATGTTAAGAATCTTCAGGTTCTAGCGATGGGAGCATCAGAATTTACAGCAACTGGCTTATCTCCTGTACCTCCGTCATTGTCTTTTGTCGAGAACGAGATAGACGTAATAACTAATGAACTATGGAGCGGTGAATCTTTAGTGAACGAATCTTTTACTTTAGAACAGCTAAAATTGCGGCGTCAAGAACAACCGTCTGGAATCGTTCACTTAGCCACACATGGAAATTTTAATCCTGAAAGACCCAATGATTCGTACATCTTGCTCTGGGACGGCAAGCTAACATTTGATCAATTCCGAGGCTTAAGTTTGAATAAGCCTCCTGTAGAATTGCTAGTTTTAAGTGCCTGTGAAACGAGTTTAGGGAATGAAAACAGCCAATTAGGTTTTGCTGGATTTGCCCATCAACTTGGAGTTAAATCTGTTTTGGGAACTTTGTGGGAAATTGATGATAATTATACTTTAAAGCTGATGCAGTATTTTTATACACAACTAAAAAAAGCCCCCATTAAAGCAGAAGCTTTACGACAAGCGCAGCTAGCAATGCTAAATGATGAAGAGTTATCTCATCCCCACTTCTGGTCTGGTTTTACCATCGTTGGAAACCCGTGGTAGTGGTGTGGTACATCGAATTTGATGGATTAGCTAACCGTTAAAGTTTACTAATCCATCAAATGTTCAGTAGATAACACTAATCGGTAGAGCGTGGTTTAATGACACACTCTTCCTGATGGCGAATTTCTTCAATGACACTCGTCAATTTAGGTGAGGGATTTCGTACTAGGAATATTTCCCGAATGACATCTGACCATAGTTCTTGCTCAGAAAAGTATTTTGCTTTTTTGAGGGCAATTTCTTCAGGGTTCATTGTTTGAGTTTGAGTGTCAATCGATACCATTTTTGCTTCGATCATGTTGCGACGATCTCTATCTTCCATAATTTCAAACGGGATTAATGAATCTGTTGACTCAGTGGTTATGTTTCCCTGCTTATCCGTTATTTGATATTCAGCCCAGTAATGATATTCTTGACCGGGTTCCAAGGGTGAACCATTATAAAGCACACTCCACTCATTGGGTTGGACATCATAACTCCATAGAGGGTCTTCATTTTTTTGTTTATAGTAAGGAAGACCGACTTCAATGCGCTTGAGATTCCCTTGCCAAACAAATACAGGGCGCTGATTCCAAATCACCAATAAATCTGAATCTGTCTTATTGGGCCAGATGGAACAAAATTCCCCCCTGGAAGCACCTCGACCCTGTTTCTTGCCAAATAACCAGTCCAACAAAGATTTTTGCTGATTTTGGCTCATAGCTGGACTAGCTTCTCCACCTTTGTCGATAGCTAAACTGTTAGCCAGAATGGATAAAGCTAAAAAACTGACAAGAGTGACTGTCGTGATCAGCAAGAAAGACCCTAATTTATGTAGTTTACGCATACAGTTTTCTCCTCATAGATAAAACAATGAAATTCCAGAATGTGAGCGAAGGGAAAAATCCAGGAAGTAAAACGGAAGTTGAAATATAAAGCTGTAATCCTATAAGCCAGTAAGCAACCGTTAAGCTGATTAATACAACGACACTTATAGGTAGCTGTTTCCGACTGAGAGTGAACAGTATAAGATTAGTCCCTTTACCCAGAATTGCTGCTACCAAAACCAGCCAAAACGTTGGCACTAAAACTACGTAATGCTGGGATAGAATATGGTGAATCATATAGGCATGAGCTTCACCTCCTGTGAACCATTTCGGATAGCTATCTGTTTGACTTCCTCTACTTAATCTAGATCGCCAATAACGAATCGCCCAAGGAATTGGAAAATTATCATCTGCTCTGTCATATCCTCCTGGAGCAATCAATACAATTTGTTGGGCAATACTTTGCCATTCTGTAGCGTCCGGAGGAAGTTCTAGAAACTGCCAAGCTGATATTCGATTATACACTTGATTAAGAGGAATAGAAAAATCAATGATTGGCTGTAGTCCCAAAGGCAAAGTCTTGACCTTGACAGGAACAATATTTTTGTGACGAGCGCTCACTTGATTTTGAAAATGAGTAGAGTTATCTAATCGCGGTTGGGGAGAAGTTTCTGTGAGGCGGTGTTGGTTCAGTGTTTTGACTAGAGCAAGAACGTAAGCAAAAGGACAGTTGTCCAAACAGCTTTCTTGAGACGGTAGGATGAGTTCCCAAAAGGGGGAGTGAGTAATCGTTATCTCACCGTGTAAGCTCCATTTAGGGCTGGCAATCGTCTTGCTTACCCCTACATGAACTCCCGGTTCGTATTCTTCATTAGCAAAGATAAACCAGGTGTTTTTTTGCTCAACAGCCTTGCGGAGAGTGGATGTCAGTATCTCATCCTCGCGGGTAGAGCCATCTAATAGATAATCAACGCCAATTACTTTGGTTGTTGATTGTGATACATGCTGAATCAATTGGGCGAGATAACTTCTATCAATAGGGTTAACTTTATACGTGTCTAGTGTTACTGCATTTAAAGACTCCTGATCAATGGCAATTAACCGTACAGGTGGTAATTTTTGTTTTGGTATCTGTCCTGTCTTATCACGGTAGATTGCCTGAATGCCAATTCGCAAATTGAACAACTCACCGTTTATTGGAGTGACTAAGCTCAGAAATACAAGAATTGATAAAGCAATCGTTTCTGCACGAGTTAGCTGCCAATCTCGCCAAATTCGCTTCCACCGAGATGGTTCAATAACAAATAGCTTGACATCAGGAGATGGATGAAGGAATAAGGAAGGAATCAGACAAGCAGAGGGATAGGCATGCTTTTCTTGCTTAAGATAGTTACAAGCTGCTAACATTGCAGCTTGAATATCGTGATAAGCTGCCAAGTTTTGACAAAACTGTTTCAGAAAAATATGAGCCACTGAATCATGGATTTTCTCGCGCATCACCACAACTTGACTCAATCCGAGTTGAATCAAGCGCTCGGCAATACAGAGTCCACGACAGGAGTTAAAAATTGCTACCTGCAACCCTTTGCTTTTGGCGAAGGTAAGCTCCGGTTCAATTTCACTAATCGACAACGTGACACCTGGAGCTAAGTTTAATTTACCCCCTGTAAATTCTGTTTCATCACTATGTCCAGCAAAAATCAGTACATTCCATCCCCGCTCATCCACAAGCTGCTGTCTAAACTGTTCTTTAAAGGCATCTCCATTCTGTCCTGATTTAAATTCCAGCCGCTTAACCTGTGCGACTTTAGACAGGGATTGGACGGCTTTCCCATCTTGTGCCACATCCAACTCAGAAGTATTTGCCAAAACGACCAAAATCCGTACCTTACCTGGCGAAAGAGTCTGCTCATCCGCGATCGCTTCATTTTCCACATTCAGGGGAGTACGGGAAATATGAATCGAAGCGGCTTTTTTGGGTGAAATTTCCCAGGCTTCCCAAGGTAATTTTGTTAACTCGGGACAGTTACAAGCAATGAGCAAGTTAACACAGTTACCATGTCCTCGTTTCTGTTTTTTTTCTTTTCGCTGAAAACCGACTTCCTGTTGTAGACGCTCCCGAATTGTAAGTAACTCTGCATCTCCTAACCACTGCTGGAATTTCTGTAGGAATGCTTCTTTGGCTTCCTCGGATTTATTTTTCCAATCGATGCTGGCGGGAGTGAAAGCGATTGGTTCTTCTGCTCGTATTGGTCCTTCTGCTCGTCCCTTGCTCGGAGAATCATAAGCGTTTTGGTATGCCAAGAGCCAGTCTCGATATAATCTGTCCAACTCTGGAGAGTATTTGAGATGAGCAGAGATTTGCTGTCCTTCTCCCCAAGTTAAGAGAAAGGTACAATCTTGACCAGTACGCCAAATATTCAGGCGAAATAAGGTGCAACAATTCATAACAATTGACTCAAAAAAATGAGATTGATTTAGCCTAGTCTGGCGGATATAATTGTTCATTACGACTAATTCGATGCGTCAGCCTTACCCGATTGCTCCGGAGCAAAAATAAAAGGTTCTAATTCTTGCTCCTGGTCATTTAAGCTCAGCTTTACGATGAATTCATCCTCTAAGTTTCCCACCACAGGTGCAAATAGATAAAGTTCATCAGTGTCTAGTTCTTTCTCTTGCAATACTTGAGTTTTGTCTCGAATTTGCAACTTAAGTCTCCGAGGCAAAAAGCCACCAGACTGCATCCTCAAAATTAACCATAATGACCACTTCTGAGGAGTGTCAGCCTCTGGCGGTAAACCCCAAGTGACAGCCAAAAGTTGTAACGGAGTCTGATCTATATAAATAGTTTTGCAATTTCCCCGTGCTGGCTCAGGAATTTCTGTACCCATGTCCCGCAATTGGGCGATCGCGGGATCAAAGGGTTCAATAAAACGCCATCCGGATGTCGCCATAGGTGTCAGGGGTGCGGGGAATTCCCAGCCTAAACGGAGCGCGACTTCATTTCTTTGATCCTTTAACCAGAGTGCAACATTAATTTTGTCCCCAAATTCGAGTTCCATGTAATTCAAATAGTTAAGAAAAGACTCAAGAGGTTGAAGTTCTGAAATTAGGATTTGTCGGGAATCTATAGGTAAGTCAATCCCTCGCTGAAATCCCAGAAGCTGCACATAGTCCAATCGTTCACTGAATTGAATTCCCATATAACCCATTCTGTCTTCAGTGACTTCTGGTGGTAAATCAATTACAGTGTCTTCTGGTAAAACGGGACGACATTCTAATTTGCCGATTCCTGGAATCCACAGATCGGCTACATTCCATCGACTACGCAGCAGGGGATTCCAACTATCGCTTTTGGTTAAATTTGTTTCAATTTGCAGCCATTGTAAATAGCGATGTACCGCATAGACTGCTAGGGTATTTAAGTAAACCTGTTTCCGCTTTTCTGGGTTCCCTTGTTCCGCTGCAAATTGTTTAGCCAAGCGATGGGCTTCAATGCCAAGGGGAACTTCGATAATTTCTTTGATGTTAGGGTTCATAACTCCTCCGACGAGTCATTGTTTCAAGGATTAGTTCTTTCAGTCTGGAGCGATTTGATGTTCAATGGCTGGTTATTCGCTCCGATATCCCAACTCCCTAGCTGTTTCTTGGAGCAGGGGTTTACACTTCTTTTCCCAATGGGATTTTAGGGTTTGGTAGTTAATGCCTAACTCACGGCTCAGAGCGGTAAATTTACTGGGTGGGTTTTGTAGCAAGACCTTTTGACTGATAAACTGGCAATGGCAATCAGGATACTTGCGGGGATGACACTGACGAAGTTTACCCTCTGGGTCTTGGTCAATGTATTGTTCTAATTTAAGAAAAACCTGTTGAATTGTCTGATTGTCCTGTTGTTCAATGTAGGCTTCAATGCCACTGAGAACGGGTATATTGGGCGTAGTCGTGGAGAGTTTATCCAGTAACGTCGTTATGTCTTCACCACTGGTGTCAATGGCTTTATCTAGTCGATATTGACCCGGTAATTCAGGTTTAGATAAATCTCGAATCCGCCATTTGAGATAACCATTAATCCATCGAACTAAAGTGATTGACACCGATTCCTGCGATCGCGGCTCAAAGGTGCAGATATTGCGGCTGACCCATTCCCAGGTTAAATCCAATGCTTCTAAATAGTCCAAATGAGACGATCGTAAAAGTCCTGGCATATTCTGTAAGCTGATCAATAGTCGATTCATAAGACGTCGCCTGTCCGTAGGAATTGGCTCGGGATTGCCACAAATCTGGGCAATTAGGGTGGGAATTTCGGCATGGGTTTTCATGGATTGGTAGGGATTGACGGATGGTTAAATGGAACAACGATAAGCTCATGTCTCCAAATTCCCAGTTATTGGATGTAGTCGTCAAGATTACTCAGGAATGGTGCATCTGAATGGGTTTGAGGACACCGATCTAGGTCGAGCAGTTGTTGTTTAAGATGCTGATTAATCCAGGCGATTAAGCTTTTGTGAATGGACTGGTGTGGACGTGGCTCAAACCCATCGATCGCTTGGCAAACCCACTCCCAGGTTAAATCCAGTGCTTCTAGATAGTTAAGGTGGGAATACTTCACTCGTCCTGGTAGTTGATTAAGGATGCGGAGCAATGCATCGCTCGCCTTTTGCCTCTGCTCACTCTGAGGATTTGGATAAGCACGAACCCGGTTAATCAATTCCCACAACTGTCTGTCGGAAATCGGCAGACTTTTTTTTTATGACGGGGGTTAGGTGTTCGGGAATCCCGTACAATTGAATCTCGCTACAACCAATTTGGTAAGCAAACTCAAAGGATTCACCTGCTCCTAATGTTCCGTAAAAGCCTCCAGCAAACTTAATCGCGGCTTGATCCCCAATTGCCTGTTTCATGCCAATTACATAATTAATATGCTGGCTAATGGCATGAGCCTGAACCTCAGAGTAACAAGCATTGAGTACAATACAGTCCAACTGGGTAGCAAAACGCCCGAATAGATGAGCCAATGCTTCTGCCGACACCAACTGCACCGTTCCGATGTCGTTCTCGAACGCCAATCCCTCCTCCCCAGCACCATGTCCACAAAAATGGACAATTTGGGGTCTGTACTCCAGCATCGCCCGACGAATGTCTACTGGACGCACTGCCATCTTTGAGATTAAATGAAAGCGATCGCGTTGCCGAGAACGTTGCAACTCCTCTTCAATTTGCCGCATTTCCTCATCCAAACGCAGGGGTGAAGTACCTTTCGGATTCACGGCTAAGAGTAAAACGGTGGTGACGAGTGAGTGATTATGGTTCATCGGATACCCCTTTCTCAATTAAATGTCTGATATTTAATAATCAGGGGTAGCGCAAAAAATTATGAAAACAGGTGGGGGGTGAAAATCGCGTGATCGATTGTAGGGGTTTTCTCTCACACCCGCTTCGCGCCCTGACTAAGTAGGTGGACACAATTAACGTAAGAAGATCGTCATTTGTCATTTGTCAGGGTTTGAGGGGGTTTTACAAACCTTAACATGGTTGAGTCTATTTCTACCGACCTACTTAGGCGAAAATATGGCAGGGGGTTCGTGGAGTTCAATAACCGTCTAGCAGGGAACCGGGGGAGTGTCAGGACTTTGTAGAGACGTTCCACAGAAGTCTCTACTTACTCTAGGCGATCGCATACTAATTACCACAGGTCTAAAACTAGAGTCACATCAGGTATAATTACGATTTTAAACTCGGATATTGTGATCCCATAAAACCTTTAGGGTAGTGGACATCAACCAACAAAAAGAACAATTCAGCTATGCCTATATCTATGCAGTGGCTTCAACGGCGGGTTACTC
>CAKZMA010001077.1 GCA_937127375.1 uncultured Coleofasciculus sp.
GCTTTCCTCGTCTGACTCAAAGGAGTCCATATCTTCCTCGCTGTATTCGTCTTCCATCTCCTCGATGGCTTGGGCAAACTCTTGCTCGTCCTCTGTTTCCAGTTCCCCGTGACGCCCTTCATAGATGGCATCGGCTAACTTACCAATGATCAGTTTAATTGACCGAATCGCATCGTCATTGGCGGGAATCGGAATATCCACCACATCCGGGTCACAGTTCGTATCCAGCATCGATACCACGGGAATGCTGAGTTTTTCGCACTCTTTGATGGCATTGTATTCCCGGCGCTGGTCAATAATCACCACAATGTCGGGGATGCGCCGCATCATTTTGATGCCACCGAGATATTTTTGCAACTTGCCCAGTTCCCGGCGC
The DNA here is from genome assembly GCA_937127375.1 of uncultured Coleofasciculus sp. Taxonomy (GTDB): domain Bacteria; phylum Cyanobacteriota; class Cyanobacteriia; order Cyanobacteriales; family Coleofasciculaceae; genus Coleofasciculus. The sequence goes on from CAKZMA010001077.1 coordinate 377, forward strand.
AGTACGGCGGCTTCTTTTTTCGGCAAGAGGTCAAGGGCACCACTTTCTTCCCGGCGTTCCAGTTCTTTTAATCGTTCAACCCGCCCTTTAATGGTTTCCCAGTTGGTTAACATTCCTCCCAACCAGCGTTGGTTGACGTAGTACGCACCACAACGACTGGCTTCTTGGGCAATAATTCCGGCGGCTTGCCGCTTGGTACCGACAAACAGACAGCGTTTTCCTTGTTCGGTGGCGATTCGCATGTAGCTGTAGGCTTCTTCCATCAGCTGGGCAGTTTGCACCAAGTCAATGATATGAACACCATTTCGGGCAGTATAAATGTACTGATCCATGCGGGGATTCCAACGGCGGGTCTGATGACCGAAGTGAACCCCGGCTTCCATCATTTGAGCCAAAGAGACGACTGGCATAATTAATTTAAACTCCTTATTCGGGTTTATCCTCCATTCAGGCGGATTTCCTGGTGGGAAACACCCGAAATCCTGAATGTGCGATTTTTGACAACCTTTCTAAGGTAACATAAATAGTCGGACAAAATTAAAGTTGACGGTTGAGAGTGGGGAATGGGGAATGGGGAACAGGGAAAAGTAGGGATTTGATGCTTGTTCAAATTTCTTAGTGAAGCGGACAGAATTGAATGCCCAGGTACTTTTTTGCTCATGACCGAATATTTGGGTCTCAAGCCTCGTCCTTCGACACGCTCAGGAACACCTTCCAGGACGACTTTTTCTGTGTTACCATGTTGATGTCGAGTTGTTCCACGTCAGATGTTAGTCTTCGAGTTCAAGGCTAAAGGAAAGACAACTCAATACTCAGCGATTGATGAAGCGATTCAAACCGCTCAATTTGTCCGCAACAAATGCATCCGTTACTGGATGGACAACCAAAACATAGGACAAAAGGATCTGTATCGTTATAACACGTCGCTTAGGGCTGAATTTCCCTTTGTCAAGGACTTGAATTCTCATGCTTGTCAAACGGCTGTAGAAAGAGCTTATTCATCAATTGCTCGATTCTATAGCAATTGCAAAAAGCAGATTCCTGGCAAAAAAGGCTATCCACAGTTTAAGAAAAACTGCCGTTCAGTTGAATACAAAACTAGCGGCTGGAAACTTTCTGAGACTCGAAAACAAATAACCTTCACAGATAAAAAAGGAATTGGCAAACTCAAGCTCAAAGGGACGTGGGACTTAAATTTCTATCAACTCGCTCAGATAAAGCGGGTGCGGTTAGTCCGTCGCGCCGATGGCTACTACGTTCAATTCTTGGTTCAATTCTTGGTCAATGCCGAGAATAAAGTAGAGAGTCAGCCGACAGGGAAAGCCATTGGGTTGGATGTAGGACTCAAAGAGTTCTATACCGATAGCAATGGGCATCAAGAACCCAATCCCCGATTTTACCGGGAAGGCGAGAAGCGTCTAAGATTCCTA
>CAKZMA010001078.1 GCA_937127375.1 uncultured Coleofasciculus sp.
TCGGCATCAATTAACCCCCTGTAGGGGCGACCCGCCTGCATTCATTAACAACACCAGAAACAGGGCGGGTTTATATAAGTTATCCGTTTTGGCTTGCATGTTATCCGTAAAACCCGCCCCTACAAACGATCGGGTCGCCCTTGACTCAACCCCCTTTTTTACATTATATTCTTTAAAGAACATGTGTCCGGGTGGGTTCACTCCCAAACTTTATCCACAAAACCGATAACTCCAATACAAAACCTACCCGTCTTCTCCCATACAATCCTGTTAAAAGACAGTTTTAGATTGGAGAACCAACACTTATGCCGTTTGTTACCGTTCAGATCGCCAAAGGTCACTCCGTCGATCAAAAACGTAAACTCGCTAAAGCCCTCACCGATACTCTCGTTTCCACCTTAGGTACTAAACCTGAATGGGTAACCATTCACATTGATGAATTTGAGCGAGAAAATTGGGCAGTTGGCGGTGAATTACATTCCGATAAACCCGGTAAAGGAGGTAAACACCAAAAATAAATCTAGCTCTTGAATTTAAGATATTGTAGCATTCAATTGTAGGTTGCGGAGGGTGGGCTATTTCAGTGACTAGTTTTCGATGCTAACATTATTACCATGATTGAATAAAGCTTTTTCATCATTACCGAAATGTATTTTGTAAGCCTTGATACTTTGAAATCGGTTAGCGGGGATAACTAAGCGTTTATTTGAGTTAGTAGTTAAAATAGGCGAAAAAACTGCAATAAATAAAGCTTGTCAAAAATCTGTTTTGTCTATCCTAACCAACTTGATTTTTTAGAGAGTATGCCAAGGAAATAACTTTGGCTTAGAAAAAAATAGTTACTGTAATTTTGTCGGTATAATTTTATGAGTAAATCTTATGTGTCTATAAAATCTAATATAACTACGAGGTTGCGTGAGTTATATAATCTCTACCATTATCAAAATGAGCTTGCAGAATTGAGAGCCGCTGAAGTTATACAGTCTCTGAATCCAGTTAAAGAGTGGATTGAGGAGAGATTAGGCTGTCCATTAAAAAACAAGAAAATTTTAGAAATCGGTCCAGGTCAAATGTTGAAACAGTACTACTTTTTTGGACACGATAATGCTGTAATTGGAGTGGACACTGATGTAATTATAGATGGTTTTGATCTCTTGGCATACTTTAAAATGATTCGTATCAATGGAATGACGAGAGCAATCAAAACAATCGGGCGAAAATTTTTGGGAGTAGATGCGCGTTTTAAGCGAACCTTGCTTAAAAATTTAGGAGTAACTAAGCAACTGTCTCCTGCTCAAGTAATCACCGCTGACATAGCCAAGCTTAACCTCCCAGACAATTCCTTCGACTGTGCTATCTCCTTTAGCGTGTTTGAACACATCGCAGAACCGGAAACTGCATTACATCAAATTAGTCGATTGCTCAAGCCAGGTGGTGTTGCCTATATTTGTGTCCATCCATTTACTAGTGAAAATGGTCATCACGATCCACGTTTCTTCAATAATCGTCCTGAATCAATTCCTTACTGGGCTCATTTGCGACCCAAGTACCAGCATTTGATTTCCCCAAACTGCTACTTAAATAAAATATCAATGGCACAGTGGAAGTTACTATTCTCTAATGTGTGGACTGGATGCGAGTTCAAGCAATTTGGTATGGATGATTCAATGTCTATTGATCACTTAAGAAGGATCAGAGCTGAAGGTGACTTAGCAGACTACACTGATGAGGAACTGTTGATTAAAGCATTTGCTGCTATTTGGGTTAAACCGACAAGCGCTCTAAATTCCTAAATAGGATAGTATGAAATAAAGCATCATCAAAGTAATTTTTATCTTCCTTGTTAAGGTGAGCAAGATGTACAGATTGACAGATGTAAATTTAAGTCAAAACTCGTATTGTTCACTCGATAAAATAATTATAATTATTCCTTATAATATCTATGATAGCGGATATCACAAATGACCAATAACCAATGACCCATAACCAAAATCCCCTCTTCCAAAAAATCGAAAAAATTC
>CAKZMA010001079.1 GCA_937127375.1 uncultured Coleofasciculus sp.
ATTAGGTAAAACAACGCGATCTGGACTTTGAATCAGGGTGGCAGTCATCAAGAGTGTTCCCCGCTTTTATAAAGTTTAGCCAACCGGATGGAACATAAAATTGGTATTTCCCGTTAAAGGTAATCGTTCCTTCGTGGTTGAGTTGGTTGAGGAAGGGGCAGGCGCGAGCCGTTGAATGTTGGTGTTTACCGATAACCTTTCAACAAAACCCGCCCTAACTACAAAACTCCCCCATTAGAAATGATGATATCAAAATTGAAACAGGAAAAAACGAGGGAATAGCCAGTTGAATTGAAAGACATATAGCAACCGCCATAGCGGTTAGGACACATCATTTATGTAGAGACCAAACATGGACGGTCTCTACTCGGCATTACCTAATCAATCCTGTAGCCAACGGGCGGCATCTTTGGCATGATACGTCAGAATCAAGTCAGCACCCGATCGCTTGAATCCGGTCAAGGTTTCCATCACCACCTTCTGTTCGTCAATCCAGCCATTCAGGGCGGCGGCTTTAACCATGGAATATTCACCCGATACATTGTACGCGGCAACCGGTAAATTTGTAGCTTCCTTCACCCGCCAGATAATATCCATATAAGCCAACGCGGGCTTAATCATCAGCATATCTGCCCCCTCAGCAATATCCAGTTCTATTTCCTTGAGGGCTTCCTGGCTATTAGCGGGGTCCATTTGATAGGTGCTGCGATCGCCAAATTGTGGTGGTGATTCGGCTGCATCCCGAAACGGTCCATAATAGGCAGAGGCATACTTCGCCGCATAAGACAGAATCGGCGTATCTTGGAATCCAGCTTCATCTAATCCTGTGCGAATTGCCTGGACAAAGCCATCCATCATTCCAGATGGGGCAATAATATCCGCCCCTGCTTTGGCTTGAGAAACGGCAGTTTTCTTGAGTAGTTCTAAGGTAGGATCGTTGAGAACTCGCCCACTTAAATCACCCACTTCCAGATACCCACAGTGTCCATGACTGGTATATTCACACAAACAGGTATCGGCAATAATCACCAATTCTGGTACCGCTTCTTTAACCGCTGTGGCAGCTTTCTGGACAATGCCACAATCATGCCATGCGCCCGTGGCTTCCACATCTTTATTATCCGGGATGCCGAATAAAATAATCGACGGAATCCCCAGATCGTAAACTTCCTTCGCCTCTGCCACGATTTTGTCTACCGATAACTGGTAGACTCCCGGCATGGATTTGACTTCTTTGGCAATTCCTTCACCGGGTACAGCAAACAAGGGGTAGATCAGATCGCTGGTTGTGACAGTATTTTCACGTACCATGCGACGCAACTGGGTGGTTTGGCGGAGACGGCGAGGACGATTAATGGGAAACATAGGTTAAGATTTGAAAAGACTGGTTAACCGAACATTTTTAGGCTAGAAAACTATTGTAGAACGAGCCGTCCCCTAGGGATAGCCATCATCGCGATCGCGCCGTTCGTAGTGAGCGCTTTAGCGCTTGACGCATCAAACATTCCGTCTATCGCTCTCTCTCACCGAAAGGCATCGCCTTTACGGGCGCGACAGCTAGCGGTTTGGACAATCAACTCCATCAGGCGATCGCGTTTCTTCCAGCGCATTGCCCGCCGACTTGAATCCATCCCATGTTCGGCAATTATATCTTTGAGTTGTTCAACCTCAAGTGGCTGTAACTGTTCGCATAAGTGTTTCTCCCCTTTTTGGTGATACAGTTCAACCGGGTCAAAAGCACTGGTACGTCGGCGAGTGCGGCGTTTTTTCGCGGGAGATGGCTTTTTTGTCGATAAAATTTTAAATAACGAATCAATCTGTTCGGCAAAGTCAGGATCATGTTGGTATTTGGTCAGAGTGGCTTGAGTATCGGGAAGTATTTCTTCCAGGAGTTTGATCAACGCTGTAAGTTTGTCGAGACTCATTGAATTTCTCCACGTTTAGCTGGAGTGATAGAGCTGATTTTTGATGATTTTACTCGCCGCTAGTCGGATCTCTTTTGCTAAATTTAGATATTGTTCAAACTGACCCGCATATCCCCATTTTTGTCGCAAGGTGGAAAATTTATCGGGCTGATTGAATTCAACGGTTTCAGCAATTTGTTGTTTGTGGGGAATTTGGGTTTCAAAGACACGGGCATCTTTACTGTATCGACGTAAATCCTTAATTACGCGATCGTGAAGTGTCATGCCAGCATTATATTTACAAATGACAATACCTAAAGGAACAATCGGTTCAGCGATGGTTTCGGAAAACTCATGAATAGTTTTGGTAATTTGGGGAATTCCATAGGTTGAGAGAATATCCGGAATGGTGGGAATGATATAACCATGGGAAATTCGTAACCCATTGAGTGTGACAATACCTAAATTAGGTGGGCAATCGATGAGAATGTAATCATAGGGTTGAATCATGGCGCGAAGTCCTCGCCGCAAAATGTTAATCGGACTGGCGGCATAAAAGCGCCCAGCGGGAATAGTCGCTAGCCTATCTTGCACATTGATTAGATCTAAACTCGACGGCAGCAAATCTAAACTGGTTAAATCTTTAACATTAGAGACTTGCTTTTGCAACGTTTTCTGGAGATGAAAATTAGGATGTTCTGGCGCGATCGCATCCAGAAACAGTTGGGCTAATGTGTGACGATTCTCATTGAGTTCTTCCCATCGTTCTTCGCCAATCAGCATTAATGTGGCATTGGTTTGCGGATCAAGGTCAATAACCAAAACTTTGCGATGGAATACTCCAGCCAGCATCTCAGCAACGGCGACGGTGGTTGTTGTTTTACCCACACCTCCCTTCAAGTTAATAAATGAAATTACAATTGCCACAAATCTACTCCAATCTCTAGGTTGATTAGGGTGAACAGTTGTTGAATGAAGACTTGTCTTTGCCTAGAATAATTGATTAGGTTCATGGGTCGCGATCGCGTCACGTTTGGTAGTAGAAAATCAAGCAAAAGATTATTATTCGTCATTGGGAAGACACGTCCTGCCAATTTACACTAATTCTCAGGCTTACCCGATTACATTGGTAGGATTAAGGAATAGCCTGTTACTGCTGATAAGCTTATCGTCTGGTAGTGCTAATCACCCTTCTACTCTCCAAGGTAACAAGCTCCGATAAGAGTACGCCATGGTTACACGCCACGAGATAGCGGCAAACCCTGTTCCTGTCAGGGATAGGAGAACAGAGGTTATCGTCAGAACCAATGTTGCGATCGCGCCCAATCTAATCCTCTCCTTACCTGTCATGGCTAACCCAACCGATTCAATAATCGGCTGCTTGCTGGGTACAGCCATTGGCGATGCGTTGGTACTTCCTTGTGAAGGATTATCAAACAATAGATAACGCCAGATTTATCCAACTATTATCAGGCATCATTTTTTCTTGAACAAAGGAATGGTTTATGATGATACTGAACATACCTGTATCATCGCTTAATCTCTAATTATCTCCTGAGATAATGAACAAAGAGCTAGGCGGTGCATCGGTACGACGGCTGCGATTTTAGTTGCTAGGTGTGCCGAAGGAAGGGGGATTGGTAATCTGACAAGCTATTTTAAAATTATGGTGATTTATGGAACTTATCCAAAAAACTCTGTCAAACTCTGTAACAGTGTTGCCACAAAGCCAACGAGTGAACAATTGGCTGCTGTTCTAGGATGCAGTCGTGGTATTAGTGGTTTCGTTAGCACAATTTTTTCCAGAACGCCGAATTAAACTGTATTCCTCGCGACAAAATCTTAAAGGATGAATTTTAGTTAAAATCAACCCTTTTAAATTTTTTGAACAAGCTTTTGACGTCGAGATTTAACGATTTCAGGAATATATCTATTCTTTTCATCTTGATCTTCAAAACCTAGCCGCTCATACACAATACCACCAATACCAGGTAGAACTATACCTTTATCATCTCGCGTGGAATCTTTAGCAAAGTAGAAAAACTCAAATTGACTGTAAATATCCTTGTTGAATTCACTCCTTAACTTTTCTTCTGCTGTTTTATAAATTACTGGTGCAGCAATAAGTATTTTTTCGGGTTCAATTTTTTGAATTAGATTAGTTAGATTTGTCCTCACGACACAAGCACCAGAGATAATAGACTTAATCACGATTAAATACTGAACGATATCATTATTAACAGGCTCTTGATACTTTTTGAGTATCGGAGCAACTTTTAACTCGTTTATCTCAAAGGGGGAAAATCGTTGATTCCAAAAACAAGCGAAGGCAAGTTTTGAAACTTTAGGTTCTAAAGTCGTGAGAATTCCTTTGGCTAAAAAATCCGCATCTTCAACGGTACAGGCTAGATATACATTGCTTTGACTATTAATAGACTTTAAAATTGAATTACCAAGTTTTACCCCTAGCTTAAACATAACTGAGCGATAGGCTTCAGGAGATGTGCTTTTATCTGCTAATTTATCGAGAATTTTTTTTGTTTCCGTGTCAGCTAATTCTGTATAGGCTCTTGAATTTATTTTGGTTATAAATTGCATGCAAATTATATCCTAGTTTGTATACTCAAAAATGAATAATTATATAATTTTTAGCCATTGCAAAAAACCTTTAGATATGCTGTACGTAAACCCTTGTATTTGATCAAGAATTTTTTTAACCTCTGGATCGATTTGCACATCTTGGCTACCAAAGTAACGAATATAAGAAGGTTGCGATTGTCGAGATTTTTCCAAAATTTCCCTAATAGAGACATTAGATTTATCGCTGGAAAGCCAAGCGCCTAGAATCACACTAGCTACACATTCAATTTTATCGGGTTCAGGATTGTCAAAAGCGCAAAGATATGCCACAGCTTGGCTAAACTCCTGTTCTTCTTGAAGAACTTTTGGTAAACTAGAGGCAAAGTAAAAGTAATCAACTTTACTAAACTCGGCTATTTGCTGAGGTATTTGATTTGCCAACCTGTCTCTGAGTTGGAAGTTAGAAACAACTAACGTCATTTCTGATTGCTTTGATACAGTTTGATTTAAGTTGTATTGTTTAGCAAAATCGTCAGCAATTGAGCGTAGTCCACTTCCCCATGTCAAACTTGCAGTATTTTTCAACTGGTAGTGTTGATAAATATTCTCCTGGATGTCGTTAATAATTAAGTCATCAACAAACGCCATGATTTGACTAGCCAATACTATTTGTTTCTCATTTTCTAAGACATCTTTGGACAAAACCGATATTTTATATACGGCAAAAAAATTCTCATAAGTATTACCTTTTTCGTTGACTATTCCCCCTTTATTTTTGTTTTTTAGATAATCGAGAACTTCATTCCCAAATAACTCTTGAATTTGCTCTTGTTGGTACACTTCGTCTTCACCGTCATCTTAAATAAACCAAGCCCTGCACTAAGTTTTAAGTTGCACAGATGATCGATTGAATCTCTTGGGCGGTAGCTGGAGCGAGGAGAACACCGTTGCGATAGTGACCCGTTGCTAGCAAGACATTATCATAGCCTGATAGTTTACCAATAACCGGAGCGGGCTGTCCTTCTGGACGAGGACGTTTACCTAACCAAGTGCGAACCACTGTGGCTTGGGCTAAAGCGGGACAAAAGCCGATCGCATCTTCCTTAACCTGTTCGAGTAAAGCTGGTTCTGCAATCACTTCAGCGCCATGAGGAAACTCCACCGTTGCCCCTACCCAATAATCACCGCCACCGATTGGCACAATATGCACATCATCCCCTGTAATCACAGGCTGGAAATCTGGATGACCAATTGTATTCCCTAGGTGTAATTGTAACGCTTGACCGAGAACGGGTTTGAGTGCGATCGCAGACGATTGATTTGGTGAGGATAGCAGAAAATTGACCAATTGTGCCGAACCTAATCCCGCTGCAATTACCAGCCAATCCACTGCCAAGGTTTCTATCTGGGTGTAAATTTGCTGACAAATTCGCTGATTGGAACCATGAACAGGCATGGATTCTATTCCTTCCACACCAACGCCAAACTTAAATGTTACGCCCCTCTTTTCGGCAGCAGCAACTAAGGCGTGAGTAAGGGCGGTAGGTTCAACTTGTCGGTCATTGGGAGAATAAATCGCACCAATACTATTCTCCAGATTAAGCTGAGGACAATGGGATTCAACTTGAGCCTTGTTCCAAATTTCCAGTTGCCATCCTTGGGATTGGCGAATGTTGACTAAATTCTGCCAACGGGCTAAATCGTCGTTTTCAAACGCCAGCATCAAGATGCCTTGACGGTTAAAGGGAATGTGATGCCCAGTCAAGGTTTCCAATTCCGGAATCAGGGTTTCATAGCGCTGCATACTGGCTTGACGCAACTGCCATGTTCTCCCCTTAACCTTTTGACTAATTACACCCATCAAGACACCCAATGCTGCCCCGGTTGATCCTTGGGCGGGGGGTTGTCGATCCAGCACAGTTACCTGTAGCCCCGAAACGCCACTCAGTTGGTATGCGATCGCGGCACCAACAATCCCACACCCAATGATGGCAACATGAGTCATTCAGGCAACTCCAGCTACATTACTGGCATCCGGAATCAGCTTTAAGTACCGATCAAAGTCGATTAGTGCCTCTTGATAATTGGTGATCGCCAGTTGATAGTTGCGGTTTTCAGCGGCAGTGTTTATTTGCTGCAAATGTTCAAACAAGTCATCTGCTGCTTCACTGGCTGCCTTTTGGTCTTGGGGAAGCAGTTGGCGTGTCAGATAACTCATGGTTCGCCGCAAGCTACCTAGTGGACCATGAATATAAGTGCTGACATCAACCCAATCACGGTTATCAATTTTCGTTTTCAGAACGGGCATTTTTCCCCGCAGTTCCGACAGGTTAGACACCGTGCGCTGAATCTGCTCAACCTGCTGAGATGTATAAGCTGGGGGCGGTGCAGTTGCCGCAGGACTCCCGCAGCTTACTAAACAGGTGGTCACCAGCGCCAGCATCAACGCCAGAATGGAGCGATAACTTCTCATCAGCATGAGTTTCCTCGTATACAATCCTTGATCTTGATATAGACAAACAAATACATTGGGTTATAGCTTAACCCAAACGCTAATTTAGCCTAACTAGAGGTATTATAGGGGGTTACGGAATGAGAAGAAAAACGACATCAGTTAAACACGGATAACATTTTCCCGGTTTGGGACTGGACAACTTGCAAAAATTGAGTATACTTAGGTTGTGTGTGTGAGGAAAAGGAAAAGGCGCTTGGGGTCGAAACACGGCAAGACTCCCAGGCGCCTTTCCCATATTTGCCTTCTCCCTCCTTGACGCCTCTTTCTTAAGAGGGATCTCATTGTTACAAAAGCGTGTAATAGTTGTTACAACAATCTGGTTGAATTAAGAAGGTAGGCATAGGCGACTTGAGTCGGCTATTCCAGAGAGGTAAGACCAGATGTTAGATTTAAACGTTATGACCTTTGGGGTCATCGGATCGTGTGCGGATACCCCGCCTATTGGCTGATTCAGAGTCGGGCGATCGCACGGCGAAAACCTTGACAAGTTTCTCAGACTATGCATTTACAGAGGGGTGATATGAAAATTGGCAGCAACTACCTGGGTAACGGTCAATGTGAATTTCGAGTTTGGGCACCGTTTCGGGACAGCGTTGCGGTTCACATCGTCTCTCCCCAGGATCAAGTGATTCCCCTGCAAAAGGATGAATGGGGATATTGGCAGGAAACGATAAAAGCTGACCCAGAAACCCTCTACGTTTACCAACTCGATGGATCACTGGAACGACCTGATCCCGCCTCCCATTACCAACCTCAGGGAGTCCATGGTTCCTCTCAGGTGGTGGATCATCAATTTGACTGGACGGATGATTCCTGGCAAGGAATTCCCCTCAAAGACCTAATTATTTACGAACTTCACGTCGGTACCTTTAGCCAAGAGGGAACCTTTGAATCGATTATTCCCCGCTTGAGTTACCTCCAGGATTTAGGCATAACCGCCATTGAAATTATGCCCGTTGCTCAGTTTCCCGGAAGTCGCAACTGGGGGTATGACGGGGTTTATGTTTATGGTGTGCAAGACTCTTATGGGGGACCTGCGGGGTTGAAAAAACTTGTGGATGCTTGTCACCAGGCGGGGATCGCCATCATTTTAGATGTGGTGTATAACCATTTAGGACCCGAAGGCAACTATCTCTGGGCGTATGGTCCCTACTTTACGGATCAATACCGTACCCCTTGGGGCAATGCGGTTAACTTTGATGGCGCTTATAGTAATCAGGTGCGGAATTTCTTTATTCAGAATGCGCTGTACTGGTTAGATAAGTACCACATTGACGCCCTGCGCGTTGATGCAGTTCACGCCATTTACGATATGAGCGCTCAACCCTTTCTACAAGAATTAGGGGATGCTGTCGCCAACTTCAATCGCACCACGCCAGTGCAACGATACGTCATCGCTGAAAGTGATCTCAATGACGTGCGTGTAATTAAACCCAGGGAAGAGGGGGGATTTGGTCATGATGCTCAATGGTGCGATGACTTTCATCACATCTTGCATACCCTGTTAACGGGCGAACTATCGGGATATTACGAAGATTTTGGCAAAATTGAGCAGTTGGCAGTTGCTCTGCGCGAAGGCTATATCTATAGTGGACAATATTCCAGCTTCCGCAAACGCAACCATGGCAATTCAGCAGCAGATCGTCCGGCGGAACAGTTTGTCGTCTGTATCCAGAACCACGATCAAATTGGGAATCGACTAATTGGCGATCGCTTATCCACTTTGGTAGACTTTCAGGGGTTGAAGCTAGCCGCTGCCACTGTATTGCTTTCTCCTTATGTCCCGATGCTATTTATGGGCGAAGAATATGGAGAAGATGCACCGTTTCAGTATTTTGTCAGTCACAGTGATCCCGATTTAATTGAAGGCGTGCGTACCGGGAGGGCTGAAGAGTTTAAGGCATTTGGTTGGGACAACGCCCCTGATCCCCAAGGGACAAAAGTCTTTGAGCAGTCAAAACTACAGTGGGAGAAGATAGATCAAGACAAATATGCCGTATTGCGGCGCTGGTACAAACGGTTAATTCAGCTACGCAAAGAAACCCCAGCTTTGGCTACACTAGATCGGCAGAATCTTAATGTATCGAGCTTGTCCCCAGAAAAGGTTATTGTTATCCATCGCACGGCTGGAGATAGCCAAGTCCTCGGCTTGATCAACTTTGGCAAAGATGCGGTAAAGGTTTCGCCTCAGATTCCCCCAGCGAACTTCTCAAAAGTGATTGACTCGGCGGATAAGGAATGGATGGGTGAGGGATCTCACCTCCCCCAACAGTTACAAGCTGGACAATCCCTAACCATGGCTCCCCTGAGTTTTGCCTTATATTGTCAGTGACACTAGCCTCGGTTCAGTCGTCAGAAAGAGGCGTAATCCGCCCAAAAGGGGATGTAAGCCAAGTCAAAATCATACCATTATCAGCAAATAAGGTGTTGCCTAGAGATAATGCATGTATTGCTTGATTTGTAAATCTTGGTGGCTAATATCACATTCGCTTTTGTCACCCCCTTTATCCCTTGAGGTACTTTTTCCGGAAAATCATCTGCCTTGGAGCCTTCCTGTCCGGTACTCTTGGTATTGCTCAGAGCCAATCCCTGTATAATTAACTAATGTTAAGCTATGATTTAAGCATTACAACGCAACTATCCTAAGGTTTAACGCCACTGTTAACAAGCCATTTTTAGATCAATTCTTAGAGCCAACGCTCTGTCAGTTCTTTAACCCCTCTAAAAGCTTATGATGCGGATTCCAGTCGCCACCTATAGAATTCAATTTAATCCTGAGTTTACCTTTGAGTCAGCAAAAGCCATTATTTCCTACTTGGCTGAATTAGGAGTTTCTGACTTTTATGCATCCCCCATATTTAAAGCCCGATCCGGTAGCACTCATGGCTACGATGTGGTTGATCCCAATCAAATAAACCCAGAACTCGGCGGATTGGAGAACTTTGAGTCTCTAATTGAGGAGATGCAAAAGCACGGGTTAGGATGGCTTCAGGATATTGTGCCGAACCACATGGCTTTTGATCGTCAAAATCCCATCCTGGTCGAAGTTTTAGAGAATGGTCCTAATTCTCAATATAAAGACTACTTTGATATTAATTGGGAACATCATTATGAGGGCATTCGGCAGCGAGTATTAGCGCCATTTTTAGGAAAATTTTGTGGAGATTGCTTAGAAAGTGGTGAACTCAAACTCCAGTATAACCAAGAAGGTTTTACGATTAATTACTATGACCTACAGTTTCCCATTCGCATCGAATCCTACTCCAATGTCTTAACATACGATTTGGCACGTATTCGCCGGAAATTAGGCAGGAATCATCCTGATTTTGTCAAGTTCCTGGGCGCTCTCTATGCATTAAAATACATTCCCTCTGGCGAAGAAGGAACGGAACGCTATGACCAAATTGGCTTCATCAAGAGCATGTTATGGGAACTCTGGAATGATAGTGTAGAAGTCAGGCAGTTCATTGACGAAAACATTCAAATCTTTAATGGAGAACCCGGAAAACCTGAAAGCTTTGACTTGTTAGAGCAATTATTAGGGGAGCAGTTTTTCCGCCTCGCTTACTGGAAGGTGGGTAATGAAGAACTGAATTATCGGCGATTTTTCACAGTCAATGACCTGATTTCGGTTCGTATCGAGGATGAGCGGGTTTTTGAACATAATCATGCGTTGATATTAAAGCTGATTGAGGAAAATAAATTTAGCGGCGTCAGAATCGATCATATCGATGGACTTTACGATCCGGCTCAATATTTGAATCGTTTGCGATACCATACCTCTGATGCGTATATCGTGGTTGAGAAAATATTGGAAGAGGATGAAGATTTGCCGCTGACGTGGCCCGTACAAGGGACGAGTGGGTATGATTTCTTAAACAAGGTTAATGGCATTTTCTGTCATCAGCAGACTCAGCCTAAGTTTGACAGCGTTTACTATCGCTTTATCGGGAATTCCATATCTTATCAAGTCATAATTGAAGACAAAAAGCGATTGATTATCGCCAAGCATTTGACCGGCGATATCGATAATTTAGCCAATTTACTCAAACGAATTTCTGGTCGGTACAGATACGCTAGTGACTTTACTATCTATGCGCTGAAAGCCGCTTTAGTCGAAATCATGGCGTTGTTTCCCGTATACCGAACCTACATTAGTCCAGAAGGCTTGAGCAAAGCGGATCGAGATTGTATTGAGTCTGTCATTAGCAAAGCCAAAGAAAATACGCCAATTTTCTTTAACGAACTGACGTTTATTGAGAAGTTTTTATTACTGGAGGTTGATGAGTCACTCAATCCCGAAGAAGCCGAACAATGGCGTTATTTTGTCATGCGGCTACAACAGTTTACCGGACCGCTGACAGCCAAGGGGGTAGAAGATACGACATTCTATATTTACAACCGTCTCATCTCTCTTAATGAAGTGGGTGGTAATCCGGGTGAGTTTGGCGTTTCCTTAGATGACTTTCATGACTTTAACCAACACCGCATCGCTGATTGGCCCCATACAATAAATACAACAGCAACCCACGATACAAAACGGGGTGAAGATGTGAGAGCCAGAATTAATGTCCTTTCCGAAATTCCCGGCGAGTGGGATAGTATGTTAAGGAAATGGCAGGAAATAAATGCGGTTCACAAGGATTGTATTGATGGGTTAGATATTCCTGATCCCAATGACGAATACTTTCTTTATCAAACCTTGCTGGGAACCTTTCCCTTTAATGATGCGGAGTTCCCTAGCTATGTGCAGCGGATCAAAGACTATATTATTAAGGCAATCCGAGAGGCAAAAGTCCATACCGCTTGGTTGAGACCGGATACCAACTATGAAGAAGGGTTTATTCGGTTTGCGGAACGCTTACTCAAAGATATCCACGACAATCCCTTTTTAGAAGCGTTTCTTCCCTTTCAACGCAAAATTCAACATTACGGCATTTTTAATAGTCTCTCCCAAGCCTTGTTGAAACTGATATCTCCCGGTGTTCCTGATTTTTACCAAGGAACGGAACTGTGGGATTTAAGTTTAGTTGATCCCGATAATCGCCGTCCGGTGGATTTTGAACAGCGGCTGGCGTTAGTCCAAGACTTGAAGCAGCGCTGCGAAACGGATAAGCTGGGTTTAGTTCAGGAACTTTGTCAGAGTCCAGAAGACGGTCGAATTAAGTTATTCGTCATCTATCAAGCCCTAAAAACCCGGCGCGAGTATTTAGAGTTATTCCAGCGAGGGGATTACCACAAACTGAGCGTTATTGGCAGCTTGAAGGATCATGTAGTCACCTTTGCCCGAACCTGGGATCATACAACGGTGATTGTCATTGTACCTCGGCTGTTAACGGGTTTAGTGAAGCCAGACGAATATCCCATGGGTGAACAAGTTTGGCAAGAAACCCGGATTTCTTTACCCTCTAGTTCGTCGTCTACGTGGCGGGATGTGATGACGGGACGGGAAATTCAGGGGGACGATACGCTGTGGATTCGAGATGTTCTCAGTGATTTTCCGGTGGCGTTATTGGTGAATCAAAATCAGCAGGAATGAAGAATAGATAAACACTGTAGGGGCGACCCGCCGCACATAATTCATACCACCAAACCATTAATGGACTCGGGTCGCCCTCCACGGAGTTTCGGCAATTATCTGACATCACGTACTTTGAG
This sequence comes from uncultured Coleofasciculus sp., assembly GCA_937127375.1. Taxonomy (GTDB): domain Bacteria; phylum Cyanobacteriota; class Cyanobacteriia; order Cyanobacteriales; family Coleofasciculaceae; genus Coleofasciculus. Next base: position 12,658 of record CAKZMA010001079.1, read on the forward strand.
AAAAGGGCGAGTCGAGACAGGTTAATTCTCACATCATCTATTGATGCAGCGACTCGCCCCTACAACCAAAAACAAGGTTAAGTCAAGAATAATGATCTACTGATTAAATACCATGGCTGGATCAAGGCGCGTCACTTTCTGAATCGCGAAAATAGCTGAACCGACGCACATTCCCACCGTTATCGCCAAAACTGCGATCGCGGATACGGGAGTGATCAGAATCACAATTCCCTGAGTGGCTGATGTCCACAGGGCTACACTGTAGCAGAGAATCATGGCGGGGAGATAACCCAGAACCGACATCCACATCGCCTGTTCAATAATTACGCCGTAAATGCGCCAATCTGACGCGCCGATGGCTTTAAGTGTGCCAAATTCTTTAATATGGTCAGCTACAGAGGAATAAAGAATTTGACCGACAATAATCACACCAACTACCACGCCAACCACCGCGCCCAATCCTAGAATAAAGCCAATTCCAGTTCGTTGTTGCCAAAAGTCTTGATTCTTTTTAATAAATTCCTGGCGAGTATAGGTACTGATATTGGGTAATGCTTTCTCTAATCGTGCTTTCAGTTGTGATAAATCCTGATTGGGTTCTGCCGCAATTAAAACATATTGAATGAGATCAGAGGCGACTAATGGATTCGGTGGCGGTGGCGGTTGATTGCGGAGTTCTGCTTCCGATACTCTCGAATAAGTATTGGTACAAATTAAATCCTCAGAACCTGACGGCAATTTACAAGATAATTCCGACTTTTGACCCGATTTTAAGAAAGCATTCGCACTGGTTAGGGAAGTAAACATGAAGGAATTGGACACAATCGAGGCGTTCGCTTGTGTGAACCCTACCACTTTGGCGGGCAAGGAATTCACTTGGGCAATATCCCCAATCTGTTGAATATTTAGAGAATCTTGGTTGGTTGCATCGACGATAATGTTATAGGGTTCAGATAAGTCCCCCACATCGCCTTGAACGAGATTGATTGGTTGAAATAGTTGCCCATTGGGGTCAAATCCCACTACCCTTACCCGGGTAATTTCCCCTTGGGGTGGATTCCACAACGCGCCACTAAAAATCAGGGCTTCAGCTTTAGCCACGCCTTCCACCTGACGGGCGGAGATAACATGGGATAAGGGAATGGGTAGTGTCAGTTCAACTTGCACCAATTTATCTGATGCGACCCAAATATCTGCATTAGAATTGTAAATTAATTGAGCGGTGGATTGGGTAAATCCATTAAAAATACCCGTTTGCAACGTGACTAAACTCACCGCAAACATAATTCCAGCTTGGGCGACTAAAAAGCGGGGAATGTCTTCAAGTAAGTTTTTCCTAGCAAGAGAAACCATTTTCGTGTGTTTTTTGTTTAGAATCTCTGGGAAAATTTGGTCGGGGCGGGTTTAGTTGCATTTGGGTGAGGGAAGAAACGATAATAGTCAAACCCGCCCCTACATAAAAACGTTCTCATGCTTCATCTTCGGAGGGCCACAGCAAGCGAACAGCCATTAATGCGAAACCCACCGCCGCGATCGCTTTGAGAATTCGCACCGGGAACAGTTGCGCGACGCCTCCCCCTGCTAATACGCCAATCAACGTGGCTAATAGCAATGCGGCTACAGCCCCCAAGAATACCGCACGAGGCGACTTGAGGCTACCCCCAAGCGCGATCGCCGCCAGTTGGCTTTTGTCACCAATTTCGGCTAAAAATACAGTAATGAAGCTTAATCCTAGTAATTGCCAATCCATAATCTTCAAAACTCTCTGATTCAGTCGGGGCTGGTTTCGTCACATCTGGGTGCAAAGAAAACGATAGTGGTTTCATCCCTCGGTTAAAACGCGAGGGAACCTGCACCATCGCTATCCTGTAAAACCCGCCCCTACACACTCCAAATTGTTTCATCCGAGTTGCACCACATCCCACAGCAGCATAACGGAAATGAAGAGTAATAATGTCCCGGCGGCGGTTTCCAGGGTTTTGGGCGGTAAACGCTTGGCTAACCAGGTTCCCAGTAAGACACCGATTAAACTGGTGGTAATTAGTGCGATCGCGGCACCTGTAAACACAATCCACGGGGATTGAGATTCTGCACTGATCAGCAGGGTAGCCAGTTGGGTTTTATCGCCAATCTCAGCCAGAAAAATGGTTAGGAAGGTGGAACTAAAGATACCCCATATCCCCCGTTGGCGCTTGACGATGGGACGCAAACTGTTCGGAGTGGGGGAAATTGGTAACTCAGACGGATCAGAGACATCTTTGGGGGCTGGATTCATCAATGAAAAGGGTGCTGTCAGAACAAAACCGACGATGGGCAAGGAAGATAGTTTCACAGGGAGTTCCCAGTTTACGTCGATCTTTTTTCATATTCTATTCATCTTTGCAGAACTTTACAAATTTGACTATGAGAGTCGGTGTCTACTGGTCTACTTTCCTTCCTTGTCTCACCTGAACCCCAATCTTAAAAAACCTACCCTTGTGAGCCTCTACAGCCGTGGTAAAATTTCCGGTAAAAGCTGACCCGGTACCTTAGAAAGTGCCAGATTTTGCCCACTAATCCCTTGTTCCTGGTAGAACGTGCGAATCGTTTTAATGATATAGTCCAAAGAGGTTTGGTAAACATCCGATCGCGCCGCTACTCCCATACAAGCTTGAACATGCTGATGGAGGGCGGTTTGTAGATGGTGGGATTGATCCTCTTTTCCCCCACCCAAAGACGGTTCAGTGGCAAACTGATAATGGGCAAGTCCCAAATTATTCCGAGTGGCGATAACATCAAAATTAACTGATGTCGGCGGATGATTCTGCGCCAATTCCTCGGCTAACGCGATCGCAACCTCATAAGCCGCGATACAATGGCGTAAATAGTCTGCTCGTCTGTGATGGTCTTCCACACAGCGATCCGCCAGATGCCAATACGCCGTACCCAAATTATTCTGAGTCGCGGCACAGGCAGCCGGAGACACCTCTGGGGTACGATAAGTTAACGCATCTTTATAGGCTATCACCGCTAACTCCAGCCAGGTTTCCGGTTGTTCATACTGTGCCAGATTCCAGTAAGCTGTGCCTAAATTATTTTGAATCATCGCCCAATTCGTCGCATTCGAGCGACTGTTGTAATAACACAGGGCTTCCGCATACGCCCCAATTGCTGCCTGTAAGTTATTGACAGGAGAGTGATGTTGTGCTAAATGCCAATACGCCGTACCTAAGTTATTTTGGGTAGAGGCATATTTAAGCGGGTCATTTTCTGGATTACGATAGTGTAACGCTTCTTCGTAGGCTCGAATCGAGAGTTCTAAGTTATCCGCGACATCGTTATAGCGAGCCAAATCCCCATAAGCTGCCCCTAAATTATTTTGGATCATGGCATAGGTGTGGGGCGCGTCTTGAGCCGTTAATTTGGTTAATGCCAACTGATAAGCTTGAATCCCCTGTTCCAGATAAGATAGACGCATCCCTGTATCCTGGGGACAGCGGGAGAGCATCCAATAGAGATTCCCCAAATCATTCAGAACATCCGCCACGTAAGGCGAGGTATCATCTAACCATTGCAACGCCTGCTCATAAGCCTGAATCGCGATCGCTAAATTTTCTTCTGAGGTGTCTCCTTGTTCAATCGCATGACGGTAATGATTCCCCAGTTGTAAATACGCCTCAGCGGGCGACGCGGTTTGGGGAAGATCTGGGGCTTCCGTTGATGTGTCCGCAGGATGGTGGGATGTGGGCGGATTTTGCGGCGGTAATGGTGTTTCTTCCATCTCAAAGTCCACAACCCCCAGCTTTCCTTTGCCATTCGGATTAGCATTAGACTTCCCGTTAGTCGGGACAATCAGGGGTTCAACCTCACCATTAGAGTCTCCATTGCTGCCTATACTATTCTGGAACAACTGCAAATCCAGAGTTTCGTCCACTTCCTGGGTTAGCACCGTCTGCAAGGTTTCTTGGAACGAAGCCTCTGTTTCCTCTGTCTTGTCTATCTCCTCTTCCTCTGTCTCCTGAGTCATCACCGCCGTGGGAGAGGCTTCCGGTTGAGTCGCGCCAACAGGGGGAAGTGGTGTGGGTTCCCCTTCAAACTCGAATACCCCAGTACGCCACCGCCAAAATTCCGGTACAGACTGGACAATGGAATGGAACCAAGGGCGGGGTAGCCAGAGTAACACATTGGCGTCTAACTGCGGCAAATAGCGCTCAATCGACTGTAAACGCCGGAGAAACAGTTGCTGTACTGTTGGAGATTGACGGGTTAAGCGTTCAACACCCAGGAGTTGGAAACAGGGAGGGGATGTGGCGATGGGAGAATGGCGATTTTGAGCTAACCAGGCAGCTATTTGGGCAAAGGGATGGGGATCATTGACATTAATGTTCAGGCTGACTAAATTAGTAGAGCCTGACCCCGTGGGTGGCGCGATCGCAGAGGTTGTCCCCAACTCCCCATGAAGTTTACCCGCCAGACGATTCCGCAGACTCAGATCATCACAAATCGCCACAAAAATTTGACGCCGTAGTCCGAGACTCAGAGCAAGTTTCAAGCGTTTATAGATTTGCCGATTCCAGCTCGAAATTTTATGGGCAACAGTATCCGTTACAGTCATGCTGAGAGAGTCCAGGAGCGTCAGGCAACAATAGGATGAGATTTAGGGGGAAGACTTGATCGTAACAACGAGTACCGATTAGTGCGACTTGGGCAGAATCGCGATAAAACCTGAATGATGAACAATAAGAAAATCGCAATTTTAGAGGATGTTTTAGGTTTACCTACCTACTCGTTGCATAATCAGTAGTTGAGAGTAATCTTACTATGACTCTTCCTACTATTGTTGCCTAATTCAGGACTTATTGGGTAATACTCAAGGCGTCAGGGAAAGCGGTATACCTCCAAGTACCAAAGAGCTTCCCATAGCTGTCGTCATCAAAAACTTTACGTCATACTGGGTTCCCTACTTATCCGTTTGGTGAAGGGTTGTCTGATTATTGACAGCAGATTCTAATCGAGCCGTTTCTAACCAAGAGATTTAATCAAAAAGTCCGATGAGAATTTGGGTGAGTTGTTCTAGGTCGTCGGGTACCCGATATAACGTAATATCTTGGGTGATGCGATGTTCGGTTCTCTCTATTTTGCCAAATCGCCAAGCATCTCCCATCGTAACAGCACCGTAGAGAATGTTTTGTTCTTCAACTTGGGTTAATGCTATCAGTTCTACGGCTAACTGCGTAAAACCTCTAGTCAAGTCATCATGTTTCGCCTCAACCACAATCAGACCTGTCTTCCCCCGCACAAGGTAGTCCAGGTTACCTTTGAGCCAATGATTCACAGTTAGAGGGTATTCAATACGAATTTGGCACTGGCATAACCGGGCAACTTCCAGCAGTACAGGAAAGACCAAAGCTTCCCGCCGCGCCGCTTCGTTACTCAAGCTGGTTAATAGGAGAGTGTCCTCTAGCCGCTGCTGCAATGCTGGGAGTTGGTCAAGTTGCTTTTGAGACAGGGGTAAAGATAGACGTGACTTGTGAAGGGTGTAATCAAACTCGGCAAGAATATCCTCTGCCTCGTAAGGCATCTGGAAATAAGATCGGAAGGTATAGGATTGTCCTTCTTGTAGAATTTTGGTCTTTGGCATGGGCGGCTTGTCCTTTTGATGTCATCCCAATTCTAATCAGATGGGTAAAACAACAACTGATACCAAGTTGCAGTCTAAGGTAGAACCTGCCTTGGTACTGCTATACCTTCAGACCCCCTCCACAGGTAACCTGTGGAGGGGGGTACTTGGGTCGCTATCTTAGGAAAGCTAAGGGACTTGCGACTTAATCATGTACCAAGGAAGCTTGGCTGAGTTCATGAATTCAGCTTGCCTCACTGGTACTTTATTTTTACGCCGCTCCCTAAGCTTCTACTTCCACCGGTTCGGGTTGGGGTTCGGGGGGAAGTTCCTGTTTCAGCGTCAGATAACGAATCACCTCATCTCCATAGCGCATCGCTCGCTGAAGCTGAGCCACATGAGTCGGGGGCGCTTTATAGTTCATTTGGATATAGACGCCTTCGCGGTGTCTGTCGATGGGATAAGCCAAACGACGCTTACCACGATGTTGGATGTCAATCTCCTCACCGCCTTGCTCTTGCAGGAGATCTTTATACTTGGTCACAGCTTGGTTAACCTGCTCCTCTGACATATCAGGACGCAGGATGTACATCATTTCGTAACTATCGCTCACAAATGGTCTTCTCCTTATGGACAGTTGGGCTTCTTTTGCTGATTCGAGATAGCCATGGCTTTTAATCGGGAGGCTACCCCAGTCACAGAAGCAAGGATTCGAGCTGACTTAACCGCTCTATTCTATGCCTGATCTGGGTTTTTTCCTACTTCTAGGCTTGAGGCAGACAATCCGCCCAGATGACACTCTTGCAATTTTACTATTTTTTGGTATTAATTCTAGCTAGCTGCCAGGGTCAATCAAAATCCCATATCAGTAAAATGCTCTCATTCAATTACCAAGGAATCTCTAATATCATGGCGCAGCGCTACGTCCGAATTAAAACGGCTCAAGGGCAAACCTACTATGGCTTGCTACAACTCAACCGCAGTATCCAAGTTTTAGATGCACCGCCGTGGCTACAGGGTCAACCGACTGATCTGGAGTTAGCACCGGATAGTTATACATTGTTGGCTCCCTGTGCGCCATCCAAGATTGTCGCCGTTGGCAAAAACTATATGGATCACGCCGTTGAAATGGGAACACCTGTTCCCCAAGAACCCTTGTTGTTTCTCAAACCACCGACAACCATAACGGCGGCGAATCGAGATATCCAGTTTCCACCTCAGTCAAAACGGGTGGACTATGAGGGAGAGTTGGCGCTGGTTATTGGTGAACTCTGTGTAGACTGTACGCCCGAACAAGCCCAAGCAAAAATTTGGGGGTACACCATCGCCAACGATGTCACTGCTCGCGACTTACAAAAACAAGACGGTCAATGGACGAGGGCAAAGGGTTTTAATACCTTTTGTCCTCTAGGACCTTGGATTGTGCGGGAGTTGAGTGCTGGGGCGAAGTTGCAGACGTTTTTAAACGATGCGCCGGAACCTGTACAATCGACATCCATTGATCAAATGGTATTTGCCCCGGACTTCTTAGTCTCCTATATTTCTCAGATTATGACCCTGCTTCCTGGGGACGTAATCCTGACCGGTACGCCACGAGGGATTGGGCACTTGCAAATCGGCGATCGCGTCCGTGTGGAAATTGAGGGAATTGGTCATTTAGAAAACCCTGTCGTCCCCCGTTCTGCACCCGTCACTCTTTAACCTGGGTTAAACGGTTTTTCAAGAATCCTCACACCCTTACATAAACGAATGACCAATGACCAATGACCAATGACCAATGACAAAGGACCAATCATCGAACTTGGGCGTAAACCGCTTCCGAAAGTGTGGGAATTTCAGCG
>CAKZMA010001080.1 GCA_937127375.1 uncultured Coleofasciculus sp.
TAATCCCAATCCCGACAAAATTTTTGTGGTTCGGTTGGCTTTGAGTAATATGTCTTGATATGAACGTTGATGATCCTGAATCATCAGAAAAGCGGGTTGACTAATCAGAGGAGAGAAAATCCGACTGAGTATCAGTCGCCCAAAGAAGTTTAAACTCCAGAAAAACCGACGCAGGGGTGCTTGATTATACTGCCAGGGAAAGGCAAATCGGACAAGCTGAACCACAGCCTTGACATCCGGACATCGCTGTGATTCATATTCAGGTAAGGCTTGGCAGAGATTGTTCTCATATTTAGCCAGTATTTCATTCAGAATATACACATCCTCTAAGGCTGAATTTACCCCTTGTCCAATGTCAGGTGGAAAGCAATGAACGGCATCGCCTAAGAGTACGATAAAAGCAGCCGACTGATTTTGTCTGTCTTGATTATTTAACTCAAAATATAATCCCGCACAATATTGAGGCGTGGGAAAAGCACCCCCTTCACTTAAAGCAAATCGCTGGGCTTCTTCCGGAGAGACAATTTGCCGTATGGGTAGTTGAGGAAAGGCTTGCTCTAAAAAGTTGTATAATGTTTCACGGGTTTTCAAGTCCCATATTTTATGGTTGGGTCGTGTGATAATATTGGCACTACGAGGTTCATCCGGATTTTTAATCGGCAATAGACCTAACGAGACAGAACGTTGGCGATCGCGAAATCTACCCCGAATCGCATACGCCATATCGCAGGCGGCGTGTTCCTTCCCATCAGAGTCCAAGGGGAACTGGGGAGGTAGCGTTAAGACTTTATACCTCAATCCAGCACTTGGCGAGGGGAAACATTTCATTTCAAATCGGTCTGATTCCGGACTATCCCACTGTTGCAAAGTTTGGCGAACTGTAGAGTAAAGTCCATCACACCCCACTAGGAAGTAAGGCTGAAAATGGATCAGGTTATTGGTGTCTGTGCGAACAACAACATCTATCGTTTTCTGGTTGGTGTTAGGGGAATCAGCCTGATTAATTTGAATACATTCCGTATTAAACAAGACGTTAATACACCCTTGCCAATTGCGCTCAATTTCCTGGTAGAGTAACAATACGAACGCCCGACGGGGTAGCCAGTAAGCGGGTTTTCGATTGGGATTTACAATCGGCAATTTTAAAGTTTTGCGGCTACCATTCGGTTTAATCCGCGTTAAGTAAAAGTCTGTACTGGGAACGCTGATATTTGCCAGTTCCTCGGTGAGTCCCAGAAAATCGGTCAATTTTTGCCCCCGACCATCAATGAGATAATTGAAGGCTTTATCGGGTTCATAATAATCAGCCGCCGCCCGTTTTTCTAGGACTGTAATATTCGTCCATGCGCGTTTGGCAAGCATTAAGGCGGTGGCAAGTCCGGCGGGACCTCCACCAACAATTAATACATCTCGCTGACAATCGTCGCTCATTTGCATAGCTAGGGGACTGGGGAGTATCCTATTTTGGGATAAGGTTTTTTAGGGCGATGACTACCTCCCCTAAACCATGACTATCCTAGAGTTGGAATCATTATAACTTGTGCGTGCGATCGCTCTTTCTGACTCATCACCTTTCTAGTGCCATCGGATTGGTCAGGATAAGGCTGAAGGTGATGAAGCCAACCCTCTTAAATTAGGGTTTTCATTCTCAACAAGTTCAACTGTTGAATAGAAACATAGGAATAGATATATGGAAAATTTCCGTACAATATATAGTTAGGCGCGACAGGAGAACTCAATGCCCGTAGGTGTTGCATTTAAAGCCTTGGCGATCTGGCTAGTCATCTTGGTGTTGGCGATGATTAACGGTGTCCTACGGGAGGCTGTCCTGATTCCGGAGTTCGGCACCGCAGTTGGGCTTCTCTTGAGCGGTATTCTCCTTTCGGCACTCATCTTTCTCGTCACCCACTTGTCGTTGCCTTGGCTAGATGTCCGCCGACCCGGTGTGTTCGTAGGGATTGGTCTGGGCTGGGTAGCCCTTACGGTACTCTTCGAGTTCTCATTCGGGCTTTTGCAAGGTAAGTCCTGGCAGGTCATGCTTGAGGCGTACACGTTCCATGGTGGCAACATTTGGCCGATCATTCTGGTCGTCACGGCGCTTGCCCCTTACCTTGACGCTAAATTTAGAGGTTGGGCTTAGCCCCAGCATCGAAAGGGCGAAGCCTGAAACCCTTACAGTCAGGGAGTTTGATATTTTGTCTTTATTCCATAAGTTTCTAAAGGTGCGATTGAAAGCTGATTTTCTACCGTCCTCAGTTGTTGACATTCAAGACAAAAATGCGATCGCTCTTATTCAACAGCTTCAGCGTCGGGTGGTTCAAGTTCCCTTTGAGCGAGGCACAACCCCAATCGCAACTGCCTACGTTCACCATTCTTCCGCTCAATCAGCTTTCCAACCTAACGCTGCTCCGATTCTGTTGTTACCCGGATTTGATAGTTCCCTGCTGGAGTTCCGGGGTTTGCTCCCCTTATTAACAACCCAGCACGAGACTTGGACAGTGGATCTGTTTGGCTCTGGATTTACAGAGTATGTTCCCACCCTTCCAGTCAATCCTCAAACCATCCGGCAACACCTTTTTAGCGTTGTAGAAACCTGGATTGGGCAACCTGTAATCCTGGTTGGGGCATCGTTAGGAGGTGCAGTGGCGATCGACTTTGCCTTAAATTATCCTAACTGGGTGCGCTCGCTGGTTCTAATTGACTCTGTTGGCTTCTCTGGCAGTTTTCCAGTTGGACAGTTTCTGCCGCATCCCCTGATTGAATTAGGGGCGAATTGGCTGCACTTCCGCAAACAGGCTGCCCTCACTGCCGCTTTAGCGTTGCCAATGATTGACCCAATGCTACTCGATGCGCTGCGCTGTTCTTTGCTACATCAGGAGATGCCAGGATGGAAAGGGGCGATCGCGTCCTTCACCCAAAGTGGAGGTTACGCTAATTTGCGATCTCGCATCGCTCAGGTAAACCATCCTACCCTGATTTTGTGGGGAGAAGCTGATGATGTATTGGGGACGGACGATGCAACCAAGTTTGAACAGTCAATTTCAGGCAGTCAACTGATTTGGATTCTCAAAGCTAGTCATGTACCTCACTACGATCAACCTCAATCTGTTGCCGCGCATCTGCTGACATTTGCCCGACGAGGAGGACATTGATCGCCTATTTGTTTGTGTTATGCTCACTCTCCAAGAGCCTGGGGACTGATAGTCCTGTTTCTTTCGGGTGCGACACACTCTATCTTAGCAGTAGCTGAAACGCTTTCCTAGACAGAAATTGGCGGTTTTGGGTGGTCAGGTGCGATCGCGCTTTGTCTTAGGGCTATGCCAACCTCTGCAATAATTCAGCTTCAAGGTTTATTGGCTTGACCCGAAAATACTTAACAAATCTAAGTTAGGGAGTGAGAGAAAGCCTACTTATCCGGTTAGCTGGAATATTGCGTGCAAACTTGATATGCTTCCAATCGCCACTTTGTGCGCCATGGCGCACAAATTTTCCCCGCCAACCAGCGCCAAATTCTCCCTTGATGATTCGGTGAAATAACCTTCCAGGGATGCCAATTTGTATGTATACGGAACCAACCTGCTTAGTATTAACTACCACATTTTGCCCTTAGGGGATCGGCCAACGTCGTAGGAAAACACCAGTTATACGATGCCACGCCATTGTTGATATCTTCAATCAATTTAACTGTTTGCTCTTCCTTGCTACTCCACCCTTTCTCCTGATAAAGCTTTCTAGCTGTCTCCAAGTTCCTTATTCCTTGTTGCTTCAATTTTTCTGCTTCTGTCTTACTTTCGTACTGAGTTGCTTGGCTTTGTTTTAAATTACGCCGTGCCATTCTTATATAAACGTCAACGTTCTTGGGATCTACCTGTAAAATTTCTTGATAAATAAGGTCTAACTTTTCATCGTTGTCAGGACGAGTTGAATGACTCAGTAGCTTTTCTTCCTTAAATAAAGCAACGAGAGCCTGACTCTTTTCTTTTGTGTTTTGACTCGACAGTTGGTTGATATTTTTATAGAGATTATCTTCTCTGTTCCTTAACCTTGTGCCAGAATAGACACCAACGATAATCCCTAAAACCAATAAACCAGACAAAAACTTTCCAGACAAGAGGCTGGCTATTATCTGGAGTAAGCCCATATCATTTTTATTTCTAAACATCATGAATTAAAGGTTTCACTAAATTGGGTTATGCCATTTTATCTCCCTCAAATAAACTCCAATTCAACCCCCATACGAGTTAGTCCCAAAGATAGAGAGATAAAAGTTATCTCTAACCCATAACCTGAATCAGCTTCCTTCAACTTCTATGCCCAAATCTGCCCCTTGATATCCATCAAAAGATAGAAAACAAAAATTCCAATAACTTTGCCGAAGACTACACTGAAGATGCTGATAGACTCGATAACCTCCATGCATACATTCCACACCACCAAGCGGCATCTATTCAAGATACCGCCTCAAGATAAAATGGTAGCCTCTCTAAAACTCTTCCCAAGACGCTATTTCCGCTTCTGAATAAAACTTCGGTTCGTATTTCATCGGCGTCTGGTATTCAATCTCATCAGCTTCAATCAAACCCTGAGATAACGCCTCTTCTAAATCTAAACCTTGGATCTGCATAGGCTTAGGCAACGCCAATTGTCCGTCATCAGGAATTAGGTACGATGATGTAATTTCACCATGACGAATCCAAATTTGCTCAATTTGGTCAATCTCTTCCCTACTTAAACCATGGCGTAACATCCGTTCGCGGGTAGACAGTTTCATCTGTCCATCGGTGTAATAATCTTGTGCGATCCAACGCTCTAACTCTGACATATTCTCCAATGAAGTATGACGATTATCCTTAACCATTTTGACACAAAACTTCAGATTAACACCGGAGTTAAAGAAGAAATCAACAACTCCCTGGCTGAATATTTATTTGCCGATACAAAATTTGCCATCGGACATATCTACGAACAGAGTACAACTCCTGAGGATTTACAACGCCTAGAGGGGATGAGTCCTCAATTTTCCAACGGACTCAAAGTTTACTTTGCTTCAGATGAAGTGAGGGAAAAAGTTTATCCCCAAATGAGCGACGGGGCGGCTTACGGCTCTCTCATTTTCACCCCTTGCCAAGATTTTAAAGAACTACAAAATCTTCGTATCCTTGTCGTCGATGACGAAACAGGTGAAAACGGAGAGATTATTCCGCTTTCCCAGGGCAAAAAACTGGTTGGTGACTGCTACGGGCGAATGAGAACAGACCTCGCTCAAGAACTAACAGGAAACACCACGACTCCGTTCCAATTCCGCCTGGGTATCAAGCCTCAAGAGAATAACAATGTTCATCGCATTGCCAAAGGAACCCTCGCCCCCAGTCGCCAACTGGAAACCCTGGGTCAGCCTAAAATAACCCAGTTATCTGGAGGACAAACTCAGGTTAAAATAGGTTACGACCTTGTCCTGGCGACTAGCTCTTTCAAAGGTCGTAAAGACGCTACTCAAATTCAACCTGGAGCGTATACTTTAACCGTTGGCATTGGCGTCAAAACTCTAGCCAGATACGGCAAACACAGCCTTGGCACTCAGGTTTTAGTCAACTATCCTCAAGCTGTTGAAACCGATATCATTCCCCGGCTGAATCAGAAAGCTGAACAGCTTGTCGCTATCCAATCTGACCCCAGAAAAATCGCTCAGTACTTCTTGCAAAAACACGCCAAACGATTACAGCTAACCTCTGCCAATCAAGATAAACAAACACCAAACCCCCAACCCATAGACCTGAAAAACTTCGATGATGTTTTCCAGCTTATAGAAAACATCGACCAAGAAGAAAACCTCGATTCCGAACCCGAATCCCATCAAAACCAATCATCGAGCCAATCCTTCTACTCCATTTTAAAGAACTGTGTAGATTATCATCCCCAACTGCTGGAACATCCCAATATTGTTAGTAAACTCAGAACACTCATCCGTAACGAATGGATGGACATTGCCACTGGACGGGCTATAGAATTCCAGTCAGGATTAGCTCAACCCAGTCTCGACCTAAAAAAAGATGAAATCTGTGTTCCTTATATTGCACAAGGAGAAAAACTCATTGTTACTCGCTCTCCCTTAGTCAACTCCAATGGTGTAATTATCCTCACCAATCGGCATTTGAAAGAATTTCAACAGGAACAGGGTACCGTTCACATTCACCCGGAAACCGCCGCTACTTACTTACAAGCCGACTTTGATGGTGACCGCCTCGCCTACTCCCTTGCCAAAGAATACCCCACATTAGCGGCTGAAGTAGAACAAAAGCAGCATCCTCTTAACCGACACGCCGATGTTATCAAAGCAGAAAAACAAGAATACATCGCCTCCACATTTGCCGAAATCGCCCTAGCCGCTAGTTCTAACCAAATTGGTATCATCGCCAACGATATCCAAAAAGCTGTCACCCTCGAATGCGAAACCCAATCCCTTCCCCCAGCCGAAAAACGCGGCTATTTGCAAAATCTCGCCCATCAATTTCGCCAAATCCTGGCTAACGGCGAAGCTATTCACCACCTTGACATTCCAGATGCCAAAAAACCCCCCTGTTTATCGCTTCAAGAAAAGCTTAACACCCTTGCCACCTATACTCCTCAATTTGACTCTGATGAAATTGAAAACCGACTCCAGATTGCCAAACGACTATTCTTTGAAACCGTGGACGTTCTCTCCAACGAACTGCAAACGGCTGTCGATGGTGCCAAAAGTGCCGCTCGCCCCAATCAAGATATTCTCACTTTTACCCGCACCATTCTCAATGTCCGAGATGTGGAGTGGATTCGAGATAAAAAATCCCTGGAAGCTTTCGACAGTCGCCCGATGAAAAGTGGGAACTTTTCTCCCATCGACAGAATGATTCAACTTGCCAATCAATTTTGGAGTTCACATCAACTTGAATCCCTTCCCACCCATCAATTTGCCAACTTTTTTGACCAAAATTACACCCAACACCAGGAACGCCTTGCTCAGGAAATCGTCAGCACCTACAATTCGTTCTATGCCAGTGCCGTGGCATTAAAGAACCAAGCTCAAAATGAACCGGGTCCTCAACTAATTGCCACCTCAGCCACATCTGGCAAGTCAATTACCCTCACGAATCTTATCGAATACAATCATCCCAACGTTTGGACTAGCAAATCCCTCACCATTCGCCTGAGTGACAACCCCCACAGAACCTCGAAAACGCCGCACCCACTCATGGCTGAAGCCCAGGTTCTCGATAGCCAAGGTCATCCTACTTCTGCTTGGTTACCCCTGGGTACAGTTAGCTTCAATTGTGTCAACGAACAGGGGTTGCGAGATGGGATGATTCTCAAAGGTGCTAACATTAAACTCCAACAGGGGATCACCCCAGAACAAATTGCTGCCAAGTTCAAAGAAGCGATAACCTACGCCGACAGGATACGAACCAACCACGCCCACGAACAGGAGCAACTCCAAGCCGCCATTTGGCATAGTACTCACTCTAGCGACCAAAAAGGCTATGAACAGTATAGTAGGGCTAGTGCCGCGTTTAACATTTTCCCAGAACTTGTCGCCGATCGCGCCCGGGCGTTTCAATTTAGCACTCTCACCCTATCCGGTATACACCACCCTACCAATGAATGGGGTCAGCAATTGAATCATCAAGACATCGAATTTTCCGTCGAACTGGAAACGAGGAACCACCATCCCAACTGGGGGAAGCGGATACTTGTCGTCGATGGTAAGCAAGTGAGTCCCTTTTCGGAAAAGGATTATCAACTTCCGATTGGTACGATGGGCAAAGGAACTCTAATCCCCGCTGAAAGTGCCACCCTCGTCGCTACGACGTCCCCAGGAAACTGGATTAAAATCGGTCAGCTTAGACAGCATGATTTTGCCGGACATGACTTTTCTGGGCAAGCTGTTACCCTGACGATTGACTTCAAAACCACGACGACAAAAAGCGGTAGGACATCCTCGGTTCCTGTTGCTAAAATTGGCGACAAAATTTTAGGGGTTATCGATGCTAAGGATAGAAACAAACTGTTGGCTGGGGGACGACTTAAAAGAGGCGCTAGCTTCACCGCTACCTTACACAATAACCCAGCGACGACCGCCGAGCTGAAAATCCAAGGCGACAGCCTCAACTATCCCGAAATCTGGGTTAACAAAAACGTGCTTATGCAACCGAACCCCTTGGAAAATCTACAACCTATTAATTCAGCTGTCGCCACTCATCAGCAAAAAGATATCGCCATGGCAGATGTGGCAACTCAGTTTATCGGCAAAAGTGCTGCACCTGCTGCAACTCCCTCTAGCACCCGCAATTATGCCCACGCTTGGGGCGATCGTGCCAATACGGGGGAATACTCACCGGAGGATATTATCATGGTTAGTGGCTCCGGTCCGTGGCGGGGGGTGACGACTGAGCAAATCCAGCACAGGTTTGATTCTCACTACAAACCCTTTTTGGATAAAGCGATCAAGGCAGGTAGCGCTTTTGTGGTTGGTAATGCCAAAGGTACAGATAAATTGGTACAGGAGTACTTAAAACAGCAGGGATACAAACTGGAATCAACCAAAGACAATTATATTCAAGCGGTTAAGAAGCCAGATATGAGCCTCGACAACCCATCACCCCAGAAAAAAGTTGTCATGTACTGCGATGGTTCTAGCTTGGGTAATCCTGGACAGGGAGGTTGGGGGGTAGTGTTATCCTACACCAATCCTCAAACGGGTCAAACGACGACTCGAGAACTATCAGGCGCTGATTCTGAGCAGACGACTAACAGCCGTATGGAAATCCTTGCGGCAATTAAGGGGTTGGAAGCGATTCAAGATACCTGTGAGGTGGAAATCCACACGGATTCTAACTATTTAATTGGGGCGATGCAAGGCAACAAACGCAAAGCGAACCAAGATTTACTGACGCGCCTTGATGAACTCAGCCAAAACCATCAGATTTCCTGGCATCATGTTAAGGGACACTCGGGCAATACTTTAAATGAACGGTGTGACCAGTTGGCGAAACAAGCGGCTAGAGCGGCTCAACGGTTACCGGAAACCCCACCGACTCCCCAGGTAACTCCTGAAGATGCTTCTGTTTCAGTACCCCAGGAGGTGGAACAACTCCAAGAAACTGTGGCTGCGCTTAAAACTCAAGTTGATCTGCAAAATCGGCAAATTGCCCTGCTGCACCACACTATCCAAGAGTTACGGGAAACGATCAATGAGCGAACGCTACTCTCCCATGGGTTAGATCCCTCTAATCGTGACAATTTCATGCAGCAGATTGAGACACTCTCGGTGGCGATCGCGGATCAACTCAAGCGCCAAGGGTATCAGTTTGACCCAGAAGCACAGATGGGACAGGATGGGACGCAGAAGCTGGAACGGGTTTCCCCCGATAGCCCCGGTACTGAAACAGCCTACCAACGCCCTGACTGGGAAAAACAGATGGTTAAAGCTGCTTTTTCTCTCCTCAATCCTATCTCCCCCGATAGTCAGGGTCGGAGAATCAGTCGGTTTGGTTGTGACTACATTGCGATCTACACCGATACTGAGCGGGAAAAGTCCCTCAAGATTCTGGATGCTAATGGCGATCGCGGATTACTTTACAAAGCCTATCAGGGTAAACCGCCATCCGTTGACAAGTTTTCGTCAGCCGAAAAGCAAGCGTTCCACCCGATGACTCAGAAAGAGGTTTTGCCTGAGTTATAAGCTTGGTAAATTGTTGGATGGCAATTAGTAATAAAAAATTAATCTTTGGGAACTGTAACAGGTTATTAATTGCTTCCGTTCCCTTTTCTTTCAATCCCCCTCTAAGCCTTTACGCCAAAATCTATTGATATCAATGACGAAGAAATTATCCCCAGGTAGGGTATTGTGGAACGCCATGCCCTGTTCCTAATAATCACCGTGGATGAGGAAAAATCTTAAGGATTGATTCACACTTGTGACAACGATGTGACAAATCCGTGACCAGACAGAAAACGGCTGTCAATTCCTGTAACCTGGCGTTTGTAACGTTAGTTGTATACCTTGATGTCAATGGCAAACGTAATCCCATGAAACGGTTCAGAAAAACGCACTCTAAGAGGTTTTCTTCAACACCTGTAGATCCGCAACTTCCCCAAGTTAAACTCAAAACTTTTCTATCGGGACATGAAAGTTTTACAGCTTACCAACTTGCCGATAATCACGTTCTCTTGTCCTTAAATCAAATCGTTCCTTATCCCGGCAGAGAATGCCAAAAAGTGGCACTTTCATTTATCAATTCCAATCACCTTGAAAAAACCCTGGTAACGCTTCCGAATAAGCGTCAATCAACCCTTTATCCCCTACCCACAGTAATCGCCTTCTGGAGTCATCTCAATTCATTGGGACAACTGCCAGAACGAGAGAAAAAGCTACTGGCGCTCTTTTTAGCTGAACAACCGATTCAAGTTCTCAACGCTAAGGATAGAAACTCCATTCTGCCGCCTAAAAAACAACTGAGTTTTGTTCATCCCCAACAACTGGCTAAATCCTTTAAAATACAGCTAAACCAAGAAATTGAACTTACCATTTTTGTTCAAACGACCAACTACTATATCGACATTTTTGAAGGATTGACTGCCCTAGGGAGTCAACCCACTTGGTTGTTGAACCTTAGCCATTCTAGCCGCAAAAATCAAGCGCTTAAACGAAAGGGTTACAGCGGTCGAATTTATAACCTCGCCTACCAAGACAGTGACGGAATTTTTGAGGTTTCCGCTCTGAAATTTTCCGACTGGTTAGTGGTGTGGGAATATTTTGGAACCAAGGGAAACACTAAAGCCATCGCTATTTTGAGAAGCTTTGCCCACATCAGTTTGCATCAACGAATAAAAGATGCTTGTTTAGTGATAGCGGAATCCAATGCTACTCCTGTTGGACAGAAAGTCCTTCACCTTTCCCATAACTCTAATGCTGATAATCAGTTGGCTCAATAATAATTTGTTTTTCCCGTAGAGATGTAGCAGGCTACGTCTCTACTAGGATGAGTTTAGCTATCGCTTTTTTTTGATGAACAGTTAGCTAACTCATTAATCATGAGCTTTGACCAACACCTTAAAGTTGCCGCCTTGGGTAAAACCTTAAGTCCAGAAATCGGATGGGAAGATATTCGGGTGGATAGAGCCAGTTTCTTGGGAAATCCCTTTGAAATTACTGCTAAAATGGACAGAGACGCGGTAGTTGAAGCGTTCAGACAGTGGTTGTGGGAAATGATTAAACTGAATCAACACAATCCCAACAGCAAGGTTTCACTCCAGAGGTGGACTCAACAAGGATACACCGTAGCCAAACGGTTCAAACATCCAACGGCTAGCCAAGTTGTTAATGAATTAAAACAGCTTTGGCAGAAGTTGAAAGCTGGTAAGAAAATCAGACTTTTGTGTTGGTGTACCCCGCGCTTGTGTCATGCTGATATTATCGTCAGATGTTTGATTAAAGTTGAACATGATGTTAGGTTACAAGGGTTACTGACCTGAATATTAGGACGTTGTTCATCTCCCCTGATGATTAGACTTGATGATTAAATGCGCCAGAAAAGCGTGACTAAAATTGCCCAACCTGCGAAAAGTGGCGTTTGATTTGATTTAGACCCCCCCATGTCTAGCCAACCGCCACAGGGGAGATGTCCTGGAGGTGCATTGAGACTGAAGGTGAGATCGGCTGGAGTTCGCCATTCGTCTTTTTGGGGAACATACCAGCCGACGCGATCGCTAAATTGTTTGTAGGTATTATAGTTATAATCTCTGGGTTTACCACCGACTTGGGTATAGAGATCCCGTTGCACCCGAAAGCCGAACTGTCCTGCACTGTAATGATACCAAAGTTGGTCAATTTGATTCAGGTCAGTTGGCGGGAATTTTTTGATATCATTGTCATTGAGCCATCCTCGGTTTTCTTGTCCAGCAATTTGTCGCATGATTTGGGCAGTTTCTGTGTTGGCGGCTTGCCATTGTCCGCAGGCGAGGTGATAGGCGAGTTGACGATAGGGAAGGGGTAATTGATATCGAACTAGGCGAATTCCTGACTCCCTTAACGTATCATCAGGGATGGGATAGTGGTTAAATTCCGTTGGCGTGGGTAGGCGATAGTGGCTAATAGTTCCATTGGCGAGAGTCTCACTATTGTGCCAATTTAGCCATGCACAAAATCGATTTTTCTGGGTGATTGTCAATCCCTGAATTGGTGTTTGAGCCTCTTTGGGGGTAAATGGGTGGGTTGACTCCTGGTTGGGTTTATAATCTTCACCTGTCTTTTCTAGGGCGTTAATAAAGAGGTGGTATTCTGCATACGTCACATAGCTAGTATCAATTTCCAGAGTTTGATCAATTCGCAGGAAATTACTCAGTCGCCGTGCTAATTTGACCTCAGCCGCTAATTGGGCGATCGCGGGATCAGAAGACGTTAAACCCGCTTCTAGGCGCTGTTTCAGGTCTTCCCGTACCTCTGGGTCAACCCTTAACCCCTCTTCGGCACAGTCTAGGGCTAATTTTAAGGATACCACAGTGGGCTGGTCTAAGGCGGCATGAATTAAGGGTGTGGCGTTACTTTGGGTAGCATAAAGGCGGAGGGTTTCCGCCCACCAATCGTGATGAATGTTTTGGATTAATAGAGAGTCTTGGTGGGAGTCTTTGATTTGGACGGCGGCTAAATATTCTTGAAAGCTTTTGTGGGAAAATTCGTAATGTCCGGGTTCCCGTTCAATAATTAAACCACTCACATTTTCAATGTTCTCTAAAAACGCAGCTGGGGTGAACTGAGTTCCGGCGACTTTGGCTAATTCAGCTTGAATAATCTGACTTGCCTGTTCTAAGCTAAACTCACGAGTATTCTGTTCCATTAACCCTAACGCCAGCACTTGTAGCACCGTTTTTTTCTGGTGGGCGGTTAGGGGTTCAATAATCCCCTTATATTCGCTACGTTTTCCCAATAAAACATCACAAATTTCATCATAAAGTTCCACCCGTCGCCCCGGTAACGCCCCGCGATAACAGTGAACGGTTGCAATCATGGTTAACAGTAACGGATTAAGCGCCATAGCGGCTAAGGGGGGACTGGTTTGGATGCGTTGAATTAAGTCGTAAGCCTGACGATTTGCCACCTCCCGTACCCCGGGGTCATCTTTTCCTAAACGACTCATAATTTCCCGTTGTACATACCAGTTTTGGATAAACTGTTGCATTTGCTGGAGGTTAAAGGGTTGGACTTCTAGAATTGCTTTTACACTAGAAATCGGCGCACTTTGATACCCAAACGGGCGTGAGGTGAGGATGAATCGGGTGTTGGGATAGTCTTGGATTTGTTGATTCACCCAACGACTAATCATCTGACGTTGCGATTCATCAGCGACTTCATCCAATCCATCAAACATCACCAAACAATCCCGATGACGCAATTTCCCCGCAAACCATTGAGGCGGTGGACTCAATTTGCGGATGGATTCCTGTTGTTCAATCAGTTCTGCTAAAGTAAAGTCAGAGGATGCGATCGCGTCTGCCATTTCCCGCAGATAAACCAGAATTGGCATCAGTTTGGGGGCTTGTTTGTGGTAATGGCGGTGGCGGTTTTTGGCGTAGGTGAGGGTTAGATGTTCGAGAAGTGTGGTTTTCCCTGAACCGGGTGCGGCGATAATCGCGAGACTACGATACGTCAGCTGAGTACCACTGGCGACTAAAATATCCCAAATACTCAACTCTTGAGAACCACCATCCCGGCGCATCATTTCCCCAGAAATTCGTTCTGCACTCTCTGGGGTGATTCTCAGGGGGACAAAGACTTGTTCTAAATCTAGGGTAAAGGGTCCCTTGGTTTTCAAGCCTTGGGT
>CAKZMA010001081.1 GCA_937127375.1 uncultured Coleofasciculus sp.
TGAGTTTGTTGGTACAGCAGTTGGATAAGTTAACCAGCCCTTATCAACAGTCAGCATAACTGTTAATATCATGTCCTAAGGATTACCCACAATTAGGACAGCTATATAACTGGGCGGTTGAAACCGCAGCTACGCAAACGAAACCCGCGTAGGCGGGTTTCCACACCCTAGAGAACTGATTAAGTAATGAATTAGAATTACGCCCGGAAACCGTAGGGGCGCATGGCGTGCGCCCAATTCAAGCAATACATAGCAGATCCTTTGTACAGCTAGGATTACCTACCTACAGTAGGACTTATGGGGGGTAGCCCGCGAAAGCGGGCTTTGTTTGTGTAGCAGCGACTTCCAGTCGCCATAGCTTCGTCAGCTATTGAGGAAATAGCTTTCCGGAAACTTTTCTGTAATCATCATTACAGGTTTACCATTGGTAAATACGCGATAGGTACGGGAGAGTAGCTTGTCACTCGCCTCAATATTAAAATACTCCGCTAAACTCTGAGCCGATTCTTTAGCAGAATCCAAAATTTCTTTGAAGGTTTCCACCTTTTGCTCTAACCAAATCTTACCAATTGGGGTTTTGGTTTTAAATAATTCATATCTAAAATTATCATCAAGGCGTTCGGGTACTAGGATGGATTCCGCATAAATATAGTTCTTGCGACTAATGCGTCCTTGAAGTAAGATTCGTCTATCAATTACTTCTGTCCCTTGAGCTAATTCCATAGCTGGAAGCGCTTTAGGAATAGGAATGAGATTTTGGGAGATTTTGAAAACCTGGATTTGTTCAAATAGATAGGCTTCCAGAATATCAGTTAATGTACCATCAGTCGTTAATAAAATTCGCTGAAACGTACTTAATGTCGCCGGATTGATATGATGGCGCTCTAAAGACTGTTGTAAATCGTCTCGCATTAGGCGTTCGTTTACTATCAATTGACTCATGGTGTCTGAACTCCTATTTTCCATATTCGCTTGGTTGAATAAAAACGCTAAAATTGAGTAAATCTCCTTGAGAATAACCCGCGACTAAACCCGCTTGTACCGCTTTCTTTGCCCAAAAATCTCAAGTCTTGTAGTTCAGATTAAGCCGCTTTGATTACAACGACGGCTACCTCGCTATTATGTTGATAAGCACCAAATTGAAAATCCCCGTAAACTTGGGAAATTTGCAACCCACAGGTTTCTAGTAACAATTGAAACTCACCCAGGAAGAAAAAGCGACTTTTCCATAATACCACCTGCTCCCGTTCTAAACATCCGTCGTGATCATAAATTCGGTAATGTCTATCTTGTTCCATAATCTGGGTGGATGAGTCGAAACGAAACGTACTCCACATTTCCGTTGTGTTTCCAGTTTCCGGGTTGATTGCCTGTTTAACTTTCATCAGCGCCGGATCATTATTCAACCACTTCTCATCTCGTGCTTCTTCCCAGGTGGGCAGATCAATCACTAACGTACCTCCATCGGCAAGATGTCGCCGTAGGCAATTTAGGCAGGATTTTTGGTCTTCAATGGTTAGAAGATAGACAAAACTGCCGAAGGGAACAAAGACAAAGGTAAATTTTTGATTTAAATCAAAATTCCGCATATCTGATTGATACAAATGTATTCGGTTACGGGTTGTTTCCGGACTATCTGCCAGTTTATCTTTGAATTTTTGCAGCATGGCTGCGGAGTAATCGATGCCATGGACAATTCGCCCCTTTTCAGCCAAAGGAATTGCCAGTCTACCGGTTCCCACGGCACATTCTAAGATGGACTCATGTCCTTCGGTTAAACGACAATACATTTCAATGTCTTTGGTTGTCTTGTGGTACAACCAATCATATAATGTCGGGCGTTCTGGTACTTGAGGAAACATATCGTTGGTCATGATTTTATCTCATCTGTTCAACGGTTTTATATCTATTTTGATTCAAATTAAACCATCCGCTTTCATCCAGTCAATTGTCTGAGCAAACGCGGCAAGAGTTTGTTCAATGTCTTTGGCTGAATGGGCTGCCATGGTGACACTGCTCAGGGAAATATCGACTCCACAGAGTAACAAACCCCAGCGCAAATTTTGACATAGTTCCGGGTTTCCTCGACGCATTAATTGGCGAAAATCCCACCTATAGGGGTCAAAATTAGCTGTTTTCAGGTGATTAACATTGTGACCAATTAAAAATTTGATACAAGAAAATTCGCCGTAAACCACCCAATTGAGATGGTGTTGCTCAATAATTTCATTTAACCCCCGACGCAGAGTTTTGGCAAGTTGATTAACCTGGGCTTGAGGTACACCTGTTTTAACGATTTTCAACATCGCAATTCCCGCCGCTGCCGATAACGGGTTGGCGTTAAAGGTTCCCAAATGGGAGACTTTTTTCCCTTGAGCGAGTTGAGCCTGTTCCCGTTTAGATATTAAATTTAAAATCTCCTTTTTTCCCACTACCGCTCCTCCAGGCAACCCCCCCGCCAACACCTTTGCCAGGGTGGTTAAATCTGGCATAACCTGATAATAAGCTTGGGCACCGCCGGGAGCAATCCGAAATCCGGTGATAATTTCATCAAAAATTAAGACAACACCATAATATTGAGTGAGTTCTCGTAACTGAAACAGAAACTTACCCGTTGTGGGAATCATCCCAGAACAAGCGCCTGTGGGTTCTAAAATAATACAAGCAATGTCAGGATCAGTTTGTAAACAGTTTTCCACGGCATGAATATCGTTGGGTGGACAAACAATTGTCATGTCGCTAATACTCTGAGGAATTCCCGATTCTGGTGTTTCATTGGCACCTAAAATCACAGAATCCTGCCAACCGTGATAATGTCCAATAAATCTGAGTAGCTTTTTTTTACCCGTGTAGGTGCGGGCGAGTCGAATTGCCAGTAAATTTGCTTCTGTTCCCGAATTGGTAAACCGTACTCGTTCGGCACAAGGGATTAGTTCCATCACCAGGTTTGCCCACTCGATTTCTAGGGGATGACAGGCGCTATAGTGGGTTCCGTTTTGGATTTGTTGAGTTACGGCTGCGACAATTTCCGGGGGATTATGTCCTAATAATAATGCACCATTTCCGCCCCAATAGTCGATGAATTTTTTGCCACAGATTCCTGTTTTCTTTGACCCTTGGGCGTGTTGGATGTAAAGGGGGAAGGGTTCGGTATAGCGCCCATCACTGGTGATGCCATCGGGGAAAATATTATTTGCCTGTTGTGCCAGGTTTTTGTGAGTTTGAAACTTCTGGTGATATCGTTCTAAGATTGTTGGCATTGATGGTTTCCTCTATCGGGTTGTAGAGACGTTGCATGCAACGTCTCTACACAATGGATATTTTTTCATGGAATAGGTATAAAAAATAGTCGTAACGTTCACCTAAATAGACTTGTGCTTTCTGCATCAGGTTTTCCAGGGTTAAATTCGATGGATAGTGGTGAAATATATCTGACTGGCGGAATAGGGGATATAAACTTGTCATGGCGAGGATATAGAACAAGTCATGATCCATTTTATAGCTACGGCGTCTTTCCGAAGACCAATCGTGATTAATTTCCTGTTTATATTTCTTAAGTAAGAACAGGTAAGGAATAAAACAGTTCCACAAGCTTTGCGTAATTGGCTTAATTTCTGATTGAGTCGCCTGGGGAAAATAGCCGCTAATCAACTCGAAGAGTGGATCGTATTTCAATAGATTATTAAGGGTATAGATACCTAACACCGAAGGAGTGCCAAATTTAGCTACGGTTCGGTATACTACAGAACCTAATTCTCGTAAGGCTTGCAAGGTACGAAACTCTGCTGGTATTTCTGCCATTTGTCGCGTGGAATCTAAGTCGGTAAAGAGTACCTCTTGGCGCTGAAAATCGTACTCAAAATTTGACCATTCCGGGGAATATCGGTATAATCCAGCTAGGGTAAAGTCACGCATACTTTTGCCAATTTTTCGGGCAAGACGATTAATGGTTTCTAACCGAGTGGTTTCACAGGTTGGATCACCTTCAATCCCTAAAGATTTACGAATGCGGTCATAATAATCATCAGCACCAGGATTCGTACCCCGTTGAGTGGCGCTGCCAAACTGTACTTCTGATAACCGATAAGGTGCCGTATCCGGTACTAGAGAAATAACTGCACCCATGGGTTTACCCAGAAATCGATAATTATCTCCATACTGAATCACGGCTAGGGGAACAATAGTGGGTACACCCTTTTCCACTAGGATTTCGGCACTACGATACTCCAGGAGAGCGCGACTGTGGAGAATCCCACCAACGGGAGCCGGATCACTATAAACAAAGGTGTAGTCTCCCTCTGAGTTGAAGCCGAAATGGGGATAGGTGGCAAAACTTTCTAGGGGTTTCGTGGTGGGGGGAATGGGAGTTTCGGTAAAGGAATCCAAGAGTGGATCTCGATGACGACTGGTATCGGGGGGATTCCAAGCGCCTACTCCTTTTAGTTTGGCGGCTGTGAGTTGATAGTCGGGATTGGCAACTAAAGACGCTGGCTGTGCCAATTTATGCCATGCCATTCTGCCACGGCGAGGGAATTCCGGGATGCGTTGCCAACTGGCAAGCTCAATCAGGGTTTCCCATTCGCGATCGCTAATGTTAACACCTGGAAAACGATGGGTGATAGTATAATCGAGGCTTGGTTTTGTCATTTGTTATTGGTAAGGATTTCGGGGGGGTTTACACAAACTAATCGGGTTAAGTGTATTTCCACTAACTGACTTAATTTAAACGGTACCGACGGTTAAGACTTCCAATATGCCGTAATAGAAATCATCGCGATCGAGGATATAGGTGTCAGAATGGGGGTCAAAATATCCACTCCATTGATTTAGCTCTGCCTGGGAAAGATAGGGGGCGGCAATTTTTGTATACAGTTGGGCATTTCCTGTGATGTAATGCTTGGCAGCGGGCGAGAGCGGTGGCAGTAGCTGTAGGGCATAGGATGTAGTAGAAATGTCGGCAAATCCAGTCTGTCGAAAAATACCATGGGATTTTCTACCGAAATAGTTATCAAAATAGTGTTCTGGGGTTCTTTCTTCAAAGGCTTGGGCAACGGCTAACATGACTTTGCCCGATAGATAAGGGCTAATCGGATGCACAATAAACATACCATCATCCCAACTGCGATCGGCAATTCTCCCGCCTTTTTGGGTGACTCGTTTTTGCTGGGCTAAGACGGCGTGAATATCGGCTAAATAGGGGGAACAACCGCTGATAAAGACTAAATCAAAGGTTTCATCGGCAAAGGATAGATTCCTTAAATCGTCAACGCGATATTCAATGATGTCTTTGAGCGGGTTGTGCTCTAGATTTTGCACCGCATACTCAATCCAGCGTGAGTCGATATCTACGCCAATGACTCGCCCGTTGGGTTTGACTTTTTCCGCAAACATAGAGGACCAAAGCCCAGCCCCACAGCCTAAGTCTAACACCCAATCCCCCGGTTTTAGCTGCAAATCATTAACAATTTGTTGGCGATGTTGTATTTTGGCAAAATGGTGATCCAGTTGCCATTCAATATTGAGAAGTTCTAGCTCTTTGATTCCTGTATTGTGTTCCATTTAATTCCTGATTTATTGAAGGTTTGTATTACTATATTTTCCATTTTTCCTAACAGGGCGGGTTGAGTCAAGTTATCGGTGTGTAGCGATAAGTTATCGGTGAAACCTGCCCCTACAACCAGACGCGCCATAGCACGTTTATACTATTACAGGACTTAGGCTGCTACACCGTATATAATGTTCAAGGTGCATTACACTGGGCTAACGCACCCTACAAATAGGGGCTTTGCGTAAGTCCTAATATTAATCAATTTCTACCTTCCACGCTGTTTTATGTTGGGTGATACTGACAGGTTTGGGAGCGCTCCAATGAGTACCAATGACGAGAATATCTGTGTCGCCGACATGGTTGAGAAATTCTCGTCGAGTTGTCTCTGCTTGCTGGGGAGATGTATCAGCAACACATTTCCAGTCGGGGTGCATACATTGGCAGGGATGGTGCATAATATCTCCTGTAATCATGGCGTTCTGACTTTGGGAGGAAATGGCGACACTAGAATGTCCAGGAGTATGACCGGGTGTTGGGATTAATTGCAATTCTGGGGTAATTTGATAATTAGAATCCACTAATTCTACTAATCCGGCGGCAAAGATGGGCGCGACAGAATCCCCAAAGGCTTTTGCCCAGAAATCATCCTTTTGACTTCGACAATATTCAAACTCAGGCTGGGTAATTAGATAGCGAGCATTGGGAAATGTCGGTATCCATTCTCCGTTAACTTTCATCGTATTCCAACCGATATGATCATAGTGCAAGTGGGTACAGACAACGATATCTACGTCTTCACGCTGGAAACCCGATTTCGCTATATCTTCAAGAAAGGGTTGATTGAGTTGGTTAAAGACTGGCTCTGAGCGTTGTTTATCATTCCCCACACAGGTATCGATGATAATTTTATGTCCATAAGATTCAACCAGAAGTGCCTGAACTCTAAATTTGAGCTTGCCGTCTGGCTCAACAAAATGGGGTTGGAGCCAGTCGAAGTCGGGGGCTAAATTTTCTGGTGTCGCATCGGGGAGGCTAAATGATTCGTCTACTGATAAATCCAGTTCAATTACTGGGGTAATGGAAACATTGCCTATTTTCCAATTCATGGGTTCTTTCCTTGACTGCAATTAAGTAGAGACGTTGCATGCAACGTCTCTACAACTTATGATGTCCAAGCTTGGCGATAAAATACGCCTTTGCCTAAACTATTCTCAGTTTCGCTGGGGTGGAATTCATGCTGCTGCCATACTGAGTCGTAGCCACCCTCTTTAATAATCGAATCCGGCAGTTTAATTAGGGGGCGGTATTGATGATGATCTTGCCCTTCTTGAATAAAGGGGACATTATTAACGGCGTTATAAGAACAGTGCATTAACAGACGAGATGTATCAGAAGCATTGAAACCGGAACCATGGAGGGTGTTGGCGTGAAAAAATATAGCGTCTCCGGGTTCTATTTCGCAGTACACTACCTCAAATTTTTCCAATATTTTGGCTAATCGCTTGGATTCTGGAATATTCTGGTATCCTTTATCTTCTACGATTATATGATTAATCCGACCCAGTAAATGAGATTTCTTGATCACTTGCAAACAGCCATTATCTTTATTGGTGGGGCTGAGGGCAATGGTACAAGTGAGGAGTTGGGGAAACAGACAGCCATCTTGATACCAATGATCGTAGTCTTGATGCCATGCTAAACCACTGTTTCCGGGCTGAACTTTGACAATTTTTGAGTGCCAATGGTAACAGGGTTCTCCTAGTAAGGCTTCGGTGGCATCAACCATGCGAGCGATTCTAGGTATTACGCCGAATAGGGTGTTTCCCAGTTCTGTCCAAACCGAAACCCGAAAGTTATCGCCCTGTTTATTGGTATTTCTTTGTGTCCAGTAACCGTTAAGATCTGGATCGTTTTCGAGTAATTGTTGTAAAGGCTTTATTTCCTCTGGGTCAAAAAATTGAGGGATGATAATAAACCCATCTTCGTGATACTGGTTTACCTGATCGGCAGAGAGGGGGCGAGAGGTAATCAGGGGTGGGTTTGACTCAGGGATTGAATTTGATAGTGGTGATTGTTGCGTCAGATTCATGGTTTTTGAGAAAACGTCACAGGTTATTAATAAGAAAGGTTTCGGGAAGCTTCTGCATAGGCACTTTTGAGGGGAACGGTTAGTTTTCCGCCATCGATGGTAATGGTTTGTCCTGTCATGTAACTGAGTTGATCAGATGCCAAACACGTCACTAAAGCGGCGACTTCTGCAGGTGTTCCCATCCGTGCCATGGGAACACCAAATGCTAATTTATCTCTAGCAGTTTCCACCGAAATTTCTGTCGCTGCCGCCATGTTTTCCGCTAGGTTCAACATCGCACCTGTGGCAATAACTCCCGGACAAACGGTATGAATTAGCACATTATGTTCCGCCAACTCTGCCGCGATCGCACGACTAAAAGCGGCTAATCCGGCTCGGAAGGTTGTAGACAGCAACAGATCGCCCCTGGGTTGTTCCACTGCGCTGGTGGCGATAGTAATGACTCGCCCCCAACCGCGATCGCTCATACTGGGTACTACCCCTTTTATGAGTCGAATTGCACTCATCAGTACAAGTTGATAGGCATTATCCCAATCCGCATCCTTTAATTGGGAAAGACAACCACTATGTGGGTTGCCCGTATTATTCACCAAGATATCGATCGCACCGAGTTGAGTTTGTACGGTTTCCAGAAGTCGTTCTATATCCGACTTCACACTCAAATCGGCAACGACACCGATAATCTTGCTCTGAGTTTCTTCGGCTAAGGTTTGACGAGTTGCTTCAAGGGTTTTCGGGTTGCGGCTGCATAGAGCAACAATTGCTCCTTCTTGCGCCAAAGATTTAGCAATTGCTTTTCCTAATCCTTGGCTGCTAGCACAGACTAGGGCTACCCTATCCTTTAATCCCAGATCCATAATTTAATCCGATTACCAGGTGTTTAGGGTGTGGCAAGTACCGGCTCACGAGAACAGGTTACTGTTGGTTTCAGTTGAAAACTCTTTGGCTCTAGAACATCCTGATGTACCACTTGCCAGAAACGATTCCAGAAGGCAATGCCGTGATGAAATGTATCCAGCATTGACTTAATCTGATGAGCGTCACAGCAGGAATTCATCCCCATGGTTATCGCCCGTTTAATGTGTTCCGGCTCAATTTGAAAATGTTCTTGGAAATAGGCTGTCTGTCGTAATTCTTCCCGACTACACTCATAAGGCTGCAAACATTCAAATACATGAGAGATATTGTGTTCCGCCAAAAGCTCGAAACCGAGGAAAAATCCGGCAATCTCATAGTCATTCTTGGCTTCGAGTAGTCGTTGTCTAAAGGGTTCCAGAACGTGATCCAGTTCAATTGTTGGATAAGCTAGTATGTCGTTTTTATCCATACCGGCTTTCTTATATGCCTCTAGCAGTAGCACAGAGTGAACCTGTTCGGGAACTCCATTGCCCAATTCTTCGTTAACTGTTTGGGCGACATAGCTGCGATTCCGATGATTTTGCAGCAAAGACAGGGCTAAACAGAGAAAATCTGCCGCAAAGACACTGAAATGATACCAATAGGCGGCGACTCGTACAGCCGATGTAGCGGTTTGAATAATAGACAGTTCATGAACAGAGGCACGGGCAAGCCAAGCTTGTTGTGATACAACTTGCTTAACGATATTTTCCCAGTTTTCTATAGTGTTATTCTGGTTAAATAACGAGGTTTTACTGTGGTTCATTGTTGCTGAAAAATAGATGGAATATTCTGTTTCTATCTGTTGTTGTACCCCTGTGGAATAATAATCCTTGCCCACTATACCATCAAGTGGCTGAACTCACTCAACCGAAAAATGTAAATTTTTGTACACTTGTTGTTCAAATCAATGTCTCTTTTTAGGGTGGTAAGCTGTAACGCCTTGAATTGGATCAGGCAATCTAAGCTATCAAAGGGTTTCATGAGCTAAATTATTGGATTTAGCTGCATAGCAGCTTATCGGTGCGGATTATTCCAAGTGCAAGAGAGTCGGTTAATTATTGCTGTGAAGCTCTGTTGCGGGAAACCACAGAAGCTTGATGAAGCATCGCCGCAAGTTCAGCACGAGTAGCGGGTTTATTAGGATTGAGTAAATCTCCTTGAGGATAACCCGCAACTAAACCTGCCTGTACCGCCGCCGCGACATTTGCGATCGCATAATCTGGTATTTTGTTGCTATCTGTGTACTGTTGTAAAGTTTTACTGGGTTCGGATGGGGGTTTCAGGTTTAGGGCTTTAGCTAAGACAACTA
>CAKZMA010001082.1 GCA_937127375.1 uncultured Coleofasciculus sp.
TGGACTTTGCCTTTGGCGGGTAGGGAATAGGTCTTAATCACATACTCCAATAATCCCTCGCAAGCATCGAGGAGTAAATCAATCACTTGGTTAAATCCCTCTGGACCCCCGTAATATGGATCAGGAACGTCTTGTATCCGATGACGAGTGGCAAAATCACACATTAATCGTACCTTATCCCGATACTGTACCGTAGCGTCTAGGAACCGAATATCCCGTAAATTCTCCCGATCCATCGCCAAAATCAAGTCAAACGCTTCAAAGTCAGGAACTTGAAACTGTCGGGCTTTCCCCTTGAGGATGATTCCCCGTTGGCTGGCGGCTAGAGTCATGCGTTCATCAGGAGGAGAACCAATATGATAATCACCCGTTCCCGCCGAATCGCAGACAATACTCTCCTGAAGTCCCGCTTGTTCAATTAAGTGATTCATAATGTTCTCGGCGGAGGGAGAACGGCAGATATTACCAAGGCAGACAAAGAGTAGCTTGCAGGGCATAGGTATAATGGATAGTTCTGTACAAATATGGATTTTAACCCACGCTCAGATGTAACCCTGCCATTTTAATGTCAGTCTGATGACCCCATCCGTGTTAAGTTTAGCAACGCAGCCGCCCGATTCTGTGATGATTTGAGGAAAGTATTTGATGTTCAAGTCGCGCCGCCGTCGCACCTACCGTAAGCGCCGCCGCCCCTTCCCATTGCTCACGATCATTTTGGCGATTCCGATTGTCTTGATTCTCCTAGAATTGTCCACTCGGCTGTTGGTGGGTGTCATGGGCAAAACCGCTGAGTTAGCCGCTTACGAGGGTGAACCAGCGATCGTGAATGTTTACCGCCTCAAGTTTTTGAATGAATATGATCAGCCTTACCAGGGTTTATCCGAACAGGGGCGACTTGCTGCCCACCGTAGTCTCGCTGTGGGCTATCAGCTTGAAGGTGAGCAAACCAGCAATTTTTGGCAGATTAATCCCCAAGGATTCCGTGACACTGAACCTGTTCCCTTAGACAAACCCAACAGTGAATTTCGGATTTTTTTACTGGGAGGATCAACCGCATTCGGTCAATGGAATCCCAGTAATCAAGCCACGATCGCAGCTCAACTGGAAGCGCGTCTGAAGGAACGGGTTGCTCAACAGCAGCGTTCTCCGGAGAAATATAGACCGACAGATCTGCCCTTCTATAAACCGGATTTAGAAAAGGCGTTGGCGTTGCCTCCTAAGATTAAAGATGGTCAATATCGGGTGATTAATGCGGCTGTACCTGGGTATGCATCGGGGAATGAATTGGCTCAGTTAGCGTTGCAAATTTTGCCCTACCAACCTGACGCGATCGTGGTTTTGGATGGATACATGGACTTGCTCCTACCGAGCGATCGCATGGCAACGGACATTCCCCATATTGAAACCTTTCTTAGTAATGCCTCTGGGCATTTTTGGACGCACCTCTCCCAAGAGTTAACCTCTGTGGTGACAAACACCTATCTGATTAAAGCCATCCAATACTGGATAGTACGTCCCCAACCCTCGGTGAGTCGGCTGAGTTTAGCGGCGTTGAATGGTACAGCCCACCTAGCTAACTATCTTCCTGTTAACTCAGAGGAACTGCAAGAACGAGTTACCCGTTATCGCGATCGCCACAAGCAAATGATTCGCTTAGTAACTGGGGCAAGAATTCCTTTAATTATCGCCATACAACCCGAAATTACGGGTCGTGGGGGTAACCAACAGATTTCACTCAGAGAGCAGGAAATTTTGGTTGAATTAGGAGCAGATTATCAGACACGAATCCAAGATGGCTATGTTGCTTTAGCCAAATCACTGGATCAGCTTCAAAGCTGGTATCCCGAAAATGTGAAAACGCTGAACTTCTACGATGTTTATAACGATTTTTCTGATCGGGCGTTTTGGGATGCCATTCATTTGACCGAGGAAGCCAACCGCATCTTATCTGAGCGCTTATACCAAACGCTGACGGCTTCATCTGAGCTGCAAGTGCCACCGTCTCGACCTATACCTTAGTTTGAACGATTGGAGAAATGGGGAAGGAAAAGATTAAAATTAACCATAGAAGTAAGCTGTTCGGCATTTAAATCTTAAATGTCAAGAATAGCAAAATCCTTGTAGTGCGTTTAGCGAAGCCATGCCGCAGGCTTTGCTCTTGCTCGTTGCTAATACCCAATTTAAATGCATGACAGCTTAAGAACTCAATTGAGGAGAATCAAATGAGCTTTGCCGAATCCCGCAGTGATACCGTTCCAGTTGAACTTCCCAATGGGGCGATCGCGAAATTTGAGGTGACAACGACGGGGCGAGAAGATGTCAGTTTT
This sequence comes from uncultured Coleofasciculus sp., assembly GCA_937127375.1. Lineage (GTDB taxonomy): Bacteria > Cyanobacteriota > Cyanobacteriia > Cyanobacteriales > Coleofasciculaceae > Coleofasciculus. The sequence continues at coordinate 2,328 of CAKZMA010001082.1, forward strand.
GACGCCAAGCAGTTTCAGCCTGTCGCTGATGCGATTGAGGGGGTAGTACAGATGGTCGCCGCCCCCCTGAAAAAAGCCAGACCGAAGAAGGCGACAGTAAAATTTGGTATGGAAATGGCGATCGAGGCGGGACAATTGACGGCGGTGATTGTCAAAGGATCGGGGAAAGCGAATCTGGAAATTACGTTGGAATGGGAAGCCCAGCCGAAACCGTAAACCATGAGTCGCGTCGAGAATCTGTTGCAACAATGCACGGTGAAGCTTTCCCTTCCGGGTCGCATGGGTTGGGGAACAGGCTTTTTTGTCGCTCCAGAATGGATTCTCACCTGCGCTCATGTGGTGAAAAAGGCAGAAGGGGAACCGGTTCAGGTACGCTGGCAAACCCACGAGAATTGGTCACAGGCGGTAGTGGAGGAATTGCGCCCTGATCCGTATGATTTAGCGCTGTTGCGGGTGAGGCTTCCGACTGATGATTATCCGCCTTGTGTGTATTTGGATGGGGCGATTCAATCCCGTGATCTGCTCCATCTATTTGGTTATCCGGATCAAGAGTTTGACAATGGCTGTCCGGTAACGTGTAACTGTGAAGGGTTCACAGGGGATGAGCCAGGGTTAATTAAGTTTAAATTGGGACAAGTGCGTCCAGGAATGAGTGGCGCACCGTTGCTGAATCAGCGCACCGGTAAGGTTTGTGGGATGGTTAAGTTTACCCGCGATCGCTCGTTTGATTTGGGCGGTGGAGCCGTACCAACCACGGCGATTCTGGAGCAGTTTCCCCAACTGCGAGAGTTACAGGAGAAGTTTCATCAACGCGATCGGCGCTGGCGGGATTTGGTTGGAAAGCAGGCTGACATTGATTTTCAGCCCTATTTAACGGCAATTACCACTAAGTATAAGCAGTGGTGGCAGCTTTACACGTTAACTGATGCCGAAAGCAAACAACGGCAGTCTGAAGATGTGACCCCGATTTTTGACTTCGGGTTGATGGTGCAGATGGTGAAAAAGGAGGAGCCAGAACAGCGACAGAAAGAGAAAGAGCGAGAACAGCGACAGAAAGAGAAGGTTGAGCGATTTTCAGTGCTGGAAGGGCTGCGTAAGTATGCCCAGGAGCAGGTTTTGTTAGTTGGGCGTCCCGGATCGGGAAAGTCTACGGCGTTAGCACGGTTACTCTTGGAAGAGGCGACGACTCAGAGATCAGAAGCCCTCACCCCCAGCCCCTCTCCCAATTCTGGGAGAGGGGAGCTAAAGAGGATTCCGGTGTTGGTGGAACTGCGTTACTGGCAAGGTTCAATTACCCAATTAATTCTCAATGCTTTTACTCGCAATGAACTCCCCTTAACGGCGGCACAACTGGAAACCGTTTTGTCACGCTCCCTCATCCTCTTTGATGGGGTGAATGAGTTGCCGTCAGAGGAAGCGCGATCGCAGCTTTCTGATTTTCGCCGCAATCATCCCACAGTACCGATGATTTTCACCACACGGGATTTGAGCCTGGGGGGAGATTTAGGGATTGAGAAAAAGCTGGAAATGCAGCCGCTTACGGAAGCGCAAATGCAGGACTTTATCCGGGCATACTTGCCAGAACAAGCGGAGGAAATGCTGCGCCAACTGGGTGATCGCTTACGAGAGTTTGGACAAACCCCGTTACTGCTGTGGATGCTATGTAGCTTGTTTCAGCAGACAAACGAAATTCCAGAGAATTTGGGGTTGGTGTTTCGGTTATTTACTCAGGGGTATGAGCGCAACCTGAAACAGGATGTCGTGATTGAGAGCGATCGCGACTGGTGGAAATCGGTGCTGCAACAGTTGGCGTGGGTAATGATGCAGGGGGAGACACCGACGGAACTACGGGTAGGGATTGCACGGGAAGAAGCAGTACAGGCGATCGCGCAATTTCTCCATGGCAAGGTGGCGTATGGCGAGGATTTTGCCCGTAAGTGTCTGCGGGATTTGCAGAAGTATCATCTAATTCAGGCGGGAACAGGTAATCAGGAGTTAGAGTTTCGCCATCAACTGATTCAGGAATATTATGCAGC
>CAKZMA010001083.1 GCA_937127375.1 uncultured Coleofasciculus sp.
TGTCATTTGTCTTATGTCATTTGTCTTATGTCATTTGTCTTATGTCATTCAGACTAAAGGTTTTTCGTTGAACATTAACCAATATAGGTCAAGGGTACGAATCATTTCTAAAAAATCATGAAAGTTTACAGGTTTCACTAAATAAGAATTCGCGCCCATATCATAAGCTTTATTAATATCCGGCGTTTCTCTGGATGCCGTTAATACCACCACTAATAGACGTTTTAACCGAGATTGCTGTCGAATCCAAGCTAAAACTTCTAAACCGGATTTACGAGGTAGTTTTAAATCGAGTAAGATAAGAGTTGGAATAGGATGGGATTTTAGGTTATCATACGGTGCTTTGCGGTCTAGGTAATTGATTGCCTCCTCTCCATTTGTGACAACTTGCAGTGAATGAGGTAAATCGAGGCGTTTAAATGCACGCTGAATCAAAAAAACGTCATTATCATCATCTTCAACGAGTAAAATATCAGCAGGTTTGCTACTCATAATCTTCTCCATAAAACTTACTCAAAACCTCAAAGACTGAGGAGAAAAGGTTTAACCGCTTATCGGTTTACAGCCAAATCTGATCTGTAAAACCCGCCCCTATTGCCTAACAGAGATGTCATGACACGTCTCTACTTTTTGCGCCTCAATCCAAAATCGGCTTCCCTGATGGAGTGATGATTCAACGCCCGAACGCCCTCCTAGACGTTCCATACCTTTGCGGACAAGGGCTAAACCAATACCACTACCATGATAGTGTTCACGACCATGTAAGCGTTCAAATACCAGAAAAATCTTTTCTTGGTATTCCGATTCAATGCCAATTCCATTATCCTCGATCCAGAGTCGTATCCATGTACTACCATTAACGTCTTTTCGTTCTTCTGCCCACACCTGTATCTGAGGCTGTACTGTTTCTGGGACAAACTTGATCGCATTAGCGATCAAATTTGATACAACTTGCATAAGTGTAGCACGATGACCCAAAACCTCTGGTAGAGGTATGACCCCTTTCTCGGCTACCTTAATTTGGGTATTTGTGTTTTTAATCAGTTCCTGAAGTTGGAAGAGGACTTCTGACACAATGAAGTCTAAACTAATCGATTTTAGGGGAAATTCTAGACGCCCTAAACGACTATATTCTAGTAGATCTTGGATCATTTTATCCAAACGCTGGGCAGCCGTGGTAATCCGTTGAGTATAGTCTAAACCGATTGGATCTAATTGGGAACCGCAGTCTTCAACTAAGGCATTCGCAAACCCTTGCATTGCTCGTAACGGCGCTCTAAGATCGTGCGAAACGGTGTAGGAGAATGCTTCGAGTTCCGCATTGATGGCTTGCAATTCCTGAGTTCGTTCAGTGATTCGTTCTTCGAGTTCGATGGTGTAGCGTTTAAGCTGCTGTTGTAATCGGGATTGAGCAATCGCGATCGCGAGTTGATTTGCCACCTCTTGTAAAATGGTCTTACCTTCGTCATCAAGGGCATTGTCCCCACTGAACTCTAGGTTGAGTGTGCCAATTAATTCCTGCTTACTTCGGAGCGGAATAACCTGGAAGGATGACACATTTTGTGAGAGCAAGACTCGCACCATGGGTCGCAATAAGGGTACAATCTCTATCTGTTGGAGTTGATGGATTTTACCATCAGCTAATTGAGCCAGTTGAGGGGTAAACGGTTCTAGATCAATAGTTATTCCGGCTGGGTTTTCCGTCTCACCATCAGTCGCCAAGAGAGTCGCTTGCCTAGAGTCCCAATCAAAAACCATCACACTAAGATGAGTACAAGGTAGCAGGTATTTTAAATTGGCTAAAGCCACTTGAGCCATCACGGACGGTGGTTGATCCGCGAGAATGGTTTGGTCAATGGCTTGTAAGGTTTGCAAGCGGTCAATTGTTTGTCGCAATTGGAGTTCAAGTTGCTTGCGCTGGGTGATGTCGAAGGTGAAGCCGAGAATTTGCTCAATGTCTCCTTGCTCATTCAACATCGGCACATACTTGATCACTGTGGTGAAGGGGTTAGTAGTTGGTAACGTAATTGTGGCTTCTATCGTTTTTGGAGTACGGGTTTCTACTACATGCTTTAAAGTCGGTAAATACGAATCTGTAACCTCCGGTGACCAAATTTCTTCATCCCTGCGTCCCAGATAATCCGTTGATGACTTGCCCGTGCGCTTAAGGGTTGTCGTATTTACAAAAATAAACCGTCGCTGAGCATCATAGATAACAAACAGATCCGGACTATGATTTACCGCCAACCGGAATCGTTGTTCACTCTGACGCAGGGCTTTCTCGGTGCGTTTGTATGCGCTAATATTATGATTAACTTCTAAGATGGCTAATGGGTTACCTTGATGATCTCGCTGTAATGTCCAACGACTCGCCACGGTAATTTGAGTCCCGTCCTGTGTCGTTTGAATTAACTCACCGGGCCAATATTCTTGATGCCATAATTGAGCCTGAATGTCGCTTAATGCCTGGGGAAAAATCGTGTGCAGCAATTGGTGAGCATTTTGTCCAATAGCGTCCTGACTACTCCAACCATACAAACGTTGCGCTCCCTGATTCCAGTAGGTAATTCTGTTCTCCAGATCCCGCACGATAATCGCATCATTGGCTAAATCCAGTAGTTGAGCTTGTTGGCGCAGTCGTTCTAGGGCTAATTTCTGCGTGGTAACATCTGTTTGTACTCCCAGGAAATGAGTCAACGTTCCCTGGGAATTTCGCACGGGTGAGATATAGAGATCATTCCAGAACAAGGAACCATCTTGACGATAGTTTCGCAACGTTATTTGACAGTCTTGTTCTGTGGCAATCGCTTGCCGCAATTCCTCCAATTGGGCTTGATTGGAGTCATCTCCATGCAAAAAGCGACAGTTACGACCGAGTATTTCTGGGGCGTTGTAACCCGTGAGTCGTTCAAACCCAGAATTGACGAAAATAATCGGATTGTCCGGTTGATGGGGATCACTAATTAAAATCCCATTGCTACTCGCATTAACTGCACTCTCTAGTATCCGTAATCGTTCCGCTTGTTGACAACGCTCAATGGCTGCACCGAGAATATTCGCGATCGCTTGCAAAAAGTTAATGTCATCTTGGCTAAACTGGCGGGAATCTGTACTATGAATACCCAAAATACCAAAGGGTTGACTATCGGCGTTGGGCATAGTATCCCAATGTTTAAGAGTCCCAGGCTTCGCCAACGAGAGTCTAGGAATAATCACACTCATCCCACTGACAACCCCATGATCACGTAATAGAGGCGGAGCCGAAAATCGCGATTCTGTTCGCAAATCTTCGACCACGATTGGTTCTTGAGACAGGAACGTATAGCCGGCTTGAGAATTGGTTTCGGTATCGACAGTAGCTTGACCGACTAAGCCAACCTGCCAACCTACACCCGCCCGCAACAATAACGCTTTGCCATCAGGAAGTAATTCCAGGACTTTGGCATAGTCTACGTCGAGAGTTTTTGCCAAAAGAGTCACCGCACAATTCATTAACGAATCAATGTCAATCCCCTTTAAGGCATATTGACTAAACCGCACAATTGTTGTTTGCTGAGCGACTCTAGCTTGGAGTGTAGCGATCAGTTGCAGGTTCTGGGAAATGGTGATGGGTGGAGTCGCTTTTAGCCGAGAAGATTGAGACTTTAGCTGAGGCGCTAACGCAGAACGAACGGCTGTCACCAATTTTTTATAATGGGACGGCGATTTAATAATGTAGTCATCTATACCCGCTTTCATTGCCATTACAGCGAGTTCTACACTGTCTTGACTGGTGAACATAATAAATGGACAAGCGGGTTGCAGACGTTTAACCTGCTTAAAGACCGCTATACCAGTTGTCCAAGGAAGTTCATCGTCCGCGATCGCAATATCGAAATGACCCTCTAAAAGTACCTGATTTAGGTCTTTAGCATTGGTCGGCTGGGCGACGTGCAGTGCGGAAAACTCTTGCTGTAATTGACGAATGATTAAGGCTCGTTCATCTGGGTTCTCATCAATGAGGAGCAGATGCACAGGAGTGTTAATCACAATTTGTCAATTTTATTCAGAGTAGAGACGTACCATGGCACGTCTGGGAGCAGGAGAGATATATTATATATTACTTTAGAGGAACCCCGTTGCACAAAAATAAGTTTTTGCAATATACCTGTAAAATAACCCATTTTTGACTACTTATAAACTTGGGCGGGTTTTGTTGTTCAGTTATCGGCTTGTTATTGAGTTTTAGTCCCTAAACCCGCCCCTACAATTGACAGACGTGCAATGGCATGGCTCGACTCCTGTGCATGTATAAAAAGGCATGATCTATCCCAAGTAGGAGAATTCCCCGGAAAACTTTGGGTAAACTGCACAGCAGACGAGTACCGCTACCCACACCAGTCAAAATTTCTTGTAATTTGAATTTTATAAATTATGACAATAACCACTTCAACACCCCAAGCGTCCTTCTCTCAACCGGACATTCCCGTTACCCAAGTCCGGCAAAATCAGGCTGCCGAACTCGACGCGATCGCAAAATATCGCCGTGCGGCTAACTACCTAGCGGCGACTCAAATTTATCTCAAAGATAATGTTCTCTTACGCGACCCTTTAAAACCCGAACACATCAAAGATCGTTTACTGGGTCACTGGGGGACTTGTCCCGGCATTAACCTAGTCTACGCCCATCTCAACCGATTGATCAGGCGTTACGATGCCAACATGTTTCTGGTGACTGGACCCGGACATGGTGCGCCTGCGAACCTTGCCAATCTTTACCTAGAAGGATCGTTACAGGATTATTATCCTGACCTTAGCTTCGATAAAGCTGGAGTGCATCGGTTAGTCAAGCAATTTTCTTGGCCCGGTGGCTTTCCCTCTCACCTGTATCCGGGGATTCCGGGCACGATTCACGAAGGCGGAGAACTAGGCTACGCCTTGGCGACAGCATTTGGGGCGGTAATGGATAACCCCGATCTAGTCGTCGCTTGTATCGTTGGCGATGGCGAATCAGAAACTGGACCCACCGCTACAGCATGGCATGGTAATAAATTCATTGATCCGGCTGAATCCGGGGCAGTTTTACCGATTTTGCATCTGAATGGCTATAAAATTGCCAGCCCGTCTATTTTTGGCACGATGAGTGATGAAGAATTGCTGCATCTATTTACCGGATACGGCTACCAAGTACGAATTGTCGAAGATGCGGACTTGGATGCTGATATGTATGCTTCGATGGATTGGGCATATCAGGAAATCTGTCGGATTCAACAAGCCGCCCGTTCTGGAAACCGCCTCAGCAAACCCCGTTGGCCCCTCCTCATCTTGCGATCGCCTAAAGGATGGACAGGGATTAAAGAAGCCGACGGCGTACCGATTGAAGGGAATTTCCGGTCTCACCAAGTTCCGCTCAAAGGGGTTAAAAGTAATCCCGAACATCTAGAACTGCTAGAAAATTGGTTCCGTTCCTACCGTCCAGAGGAACTCTTTGACGAACAAGGGCAACCTTCACCCGATATTTTAGACCAATGTCCCCAAGGGGAACGGCGCATGGGCAGCAATCCCCACACCTTCGGCGGGCGTATGCGTCAACCCTTAGATTTACCGGATATTTTTAACGATGCTGTCCCGGTAGAACATCCAGAAACCGCCGAAGGGTGTAAACGGGGTGAAAGGAGCGTTAGTAATACCTACAAAGTCGGAGAATACCTGCGGGATGTGATTCAGCAAAATCCCAGCAACTTCCGTATGTTCTGCCCCGATGAACTCGAATCCAACCGCCTGTACAAAGTCCTCGACGTTACCCAGCGTAACTATCAGTGGCACACTGAAGCCTTTGATGGCGAGATTGGACCCGATGGGGGACGAATTATCGAATTGCTGAGTGAACATACCTGTCAGGCATTCTTACAAGGGTATCTCCTCACCGGAAGACATGGTTTATTCCCTTCCTACGAGGCATTTTTGGGCATTGTCACCACGATGATGGATCAGTATGCCAAGTTCTTAAAATACTCCAAAGAATTTCCCTGGCGTTCGCCTGTATCATCTCTGAATTACTTAGAAACCTCAACCCTGTGGCGACAGGAACACAATGGGTTTTCTCACCAAAATCCAGGCTTTATTAATAGTGTCTTGGATCAGCAAGCTGACTATGCGCGGGTGTATTTACCCCCAGATGCCAACTGTCTTTTGAGTACGATTGACCATTGTTTACAAAGTACAGGCTATGTCAATTTAGTCATCGCCAACAAAAATCCTCTGCCGCAATGGTTATCAATGGAAGACGCGATCGCCCATTGTCGGGCAGGGGGTTCAGTGTGGCAATGGGCGAGTACCGATGATGGGGTTGATCCAGATGTGGTACTGGTAGGAATTGGCGATTGTCCCATGTTAGAAGTGATGGCAGCCGCGCAAATCCTCAGAAATGAATTACCGGAATTACGGATACGAGTGGTTAATGTGACAGACTTATTAATTCTTGAACAAAATTCCACTCATCCCCATGGGTTAGATGATGATATGTTTACTGCCCTATTCACCCCCGATAAACCTGTGATTATCAACTTCCATGGTTATCCCTCGCTGATTAAACAAATGCTGTTTGGGCGTCCAACGATTGAGCGATTCCAAATTAATGGCTACCGGGAAGAAGGAACAACTACAACACCATTTGATATGCAAGTCCGCAATGGTACGAGTCGTTATCATTTAATCATGCAAGCGATTCGTTTAGCGGCACAGAAAAATTCTCGTGTATCCGCACGGGCAAATGATCGGGTGCGTCATTATGAATATGTGTTAGCGGCTCATGGGCAGTATATCTGTGAGACTGGCGAAGATCCAGACGAGATTACTAATTGGCAGTGGTGTTAATTTGGTCATT
>CAKZMA010001084.1 GCA_937127375.1 uncultured Coleofasciculus sp.
CATAATGTTCAAGCAAAATCAAGACTTTTTCATTGAAAAAAATATTAATAAACTTAGTTTTCGGCGCTGGTGCAAGTTCTGATTCTAACGGACTTTATCACGAAAAACTATACCTATTGTCTACCTTAGTTTTTTCCTTAATTTTATTGCACCATTTTAATTTATATATGCGTTATTTTAACATCTTCTTTGAGCAAACGACCATCCTCCATACGGAAAATGCGGTCAGCTACATCCAAAATGCGATTGTCATGAGTTACCATCAATATAGTAGCTGCTTCTTCTTTTGCTAACCGTCGCATTATCTCTATAACTTCTCGCCCTGTCTTACTATCTAATGCAGCGGTTGGTTCGTCAGCCAAAATTAATGCGGGACAACTCACTAACGCGCGAGCAATTGCTACCCGCTGTTTTTGTCCTCCAGAAAGGTTCTGAGGATAGTAGTTGACTCGATCTCCTAAACCAACCACTTTTAGAATCGCCTCAGATTTAATTTTAGCTTGGTAATCAGAGATATTTTCATGCAGTTCAAGGGACATTTGTACATTTTGTCGGGCAGTCATGAACGGCAATAAGTTATGACCTTGAAAAATATACCCCATCTGGCGACGTACCCGTACCCGTTGCTGTTCGCTAGCCCCATTCATTTCTTTCCCTAGAGTAATCAAACTTCCTTCTTGGACAGAAAGCAAACCTCCTACTAAAGATAACAATGTAGTTTTTCCTGAACCCGATGGTCCGGTTAGAATTACAATTTCTGTTTGTTTTATTGTTAAATTGATATCAAACAATACTTGCTTGCGAAGTAGTCTTTTTCCATAGAAATGACTAAGATTACGAACAATAATAATCGGCTTCATTTTAATGGTTAACTTTAAGAAAACAAAAACAACTACTTATTATAATTTGAACGGTTAGTCAATCAACGCAAATTGAAAATGTCGGATGGGTCAGCATCTCGCAGTTTATTCATAGCAATAGCTCCCGCGATACAACACATCAAAATAGTAAAAGCTAAGACGAGCAAAGCTCTACTCGATTCCATGGCGATGGGCAGAGATGTCGCCTCTCGAGAAATTTTATATGAAACTAAGGCAATAATTGCTCCCTGTAGATAGCCTAAAACAGCCAAAATTATAGCTTCTTGGAAAACGATATTGAGCAGATATTGGTTAGTATATCCAATAGCTTTAAGGGTTGCATATTCAGGCAGATAATCAGCTACATTTGTATAAAGAATTTGATAAACAATAACAATGCCGACAATGATTGCCATGGCGACACTCAAATTAAAAATAAAACCGATAGCTGTACTACTTTGCCAATAGCTTTTTTCAAAATCAACAAACTCTGACTTAGAAAGCACTTTTACATCTTGGGGTAATTGTTTTTTTATTTTATTTAAAATAATGTTTTGAGCAACCCCAGGTTTTAACTTAATTAATCCAATCTCAATTAATCCTTCTTGTTCTTGGGGAAAAATCCTCAAGAAATTCAGATCGCTGGTGAGCAAGTTACCATCAGCACCAAAAGATGTCCCCAATCTAAACAAACCCACTACTGTAATTCGGCGATTACCTGGTCCCCGATTACCCACTTCTGTTGTCACAGTACCTCTTTTCTCCAATTCAGAAACAATCGGACCAAATTCAGAGCGAGACGCTTGATCAAACAGAACGACATTGGGTAGCTTTAGTTTTTCTAGATTGTCCTGAACTCCTGACAAATTAAAGACTCCTTGTCTAAGTTCAAAACCAATTGTATATATGGGTCTCCAATAATTGTTAGTTTCCGGATTTTTCCACTGAGCAAAACCCAAATATATAGGAGTGACAAACTCAACTTCTGGAAAAGCTAAAGTCTGCTCTAAACGGATTTTCGGAAAATTTTCCATCGCTGTCAAGGATGTTGAGCGAGGACTAATCAGAAAAATGTCTCCTTGGAGACTTTGATGGAGTCTTACTGCACTATCAAACAATGCTGTTCTGAATCCAAGTTGCATGAAGATCATCACAACAGCAAATGTAATTCCCGATAGGGCAACAATTGACCGGAGCGTATTATGTTTAAGTTGCAACCACGCTGTGGGAATTTTACCAATCATAACACTATCATCTAAATTTATATTGCCCGGATAATTTTGAGAATGCTTCAGATATCAATGACAACGTTAACCTCCAAGTTTGTTAATCCAGAAACTTTATGACTATCTTCTTTATTGAGGCGAATTTTTACTTCTACTACTCTAGCATCAGCACTAGCAGCAGGGTCAGTTCCGAGAACATCTTTTTTGCCAATTTGTAATCCGATATCGTCTACGATTCCGTGTAGTTCTTCATCTAACCCTTGACTGGTAATAGTCGCTTGTTGACCTAAACGGATTTGACTAATATCTGTTTCATAAACTTCAGCAACTACATACATATGATCGGTTTGTCCAAGTTCAACAATGCCTTCCTGATGAACCAGTTCTCCAGCCCAAGTGTTTATTTTAAGAATTTGCCCTGATCGGGGAGTTCGTACATAAGCTAAATTCAAATTAGATTGAGCTTGTTCAACAGCCGCCTTTGCTTCTTGGAGTTCGGCTTGAGCAACAGCAACATCAACCGGACGAACCTCAGCAATTTCAGAACGGGTGGCTTCGGCTTCAGTTATTTGTTTTTGCAACGTTCTCACCGTTCGGTTTAAGTTGGCTTTGGCTTCATTAATATTGTTCTCTAGAGTATTTATAATTCGTAATGTATTAGATTGAGCTTCATTTAGTTGTTTTTGCGCCGTTTCTTTTGCCAAGCATTTACTATCACGAATAGAAGCCGATACAGCCCCGTCTTGATATAAGGTTTGATAGCGCAAACATTCCGTTTCCGCATAGTTTAATTCTGCTTGTAAATGCTCAATTGTTGCCGCTTGTGCTTCTTTTTCGCCTCTTAAACGAGTCTGCAAACTGGCAATCGCATCCTGTTGAGCAGCAATTTGTCCTTGAAGTTCAGCTTTGAGTTGTTCAATCGTTGCTGACTGAGCATTAATGGCTCCCTGTTTAGCACCTGCTTTAACTTTATCCAAACGAGCTTGTGCCGCTTCAACTCGTTGTTGAGCTAGATTCAGAGCTGCTGTCAGACGTTCATGACTATCAAGAATTGCCACAATATCTCCCGCCTTGACTTGATCTCCTCGTTTAACTAACAATTTTTCAACTCGCGCTCCTTCAGCAAATGCTGGAGCGGAGAGGTGTATTACTTCTCCATCCGGTTCGATATATCCTGCAGCGGAAACGGCACTGACTTCATCTGAATTAAGGGTAACAGTTGTCGCTGAATTGGAAGATGGTTTTGGCTCTATTATCTTTTGGATTTTCTCTAATTGAGACAGAATAACGACACTAGTAATTACTGCTGTCGTCACAATTAAAAAAGTAGCTGATGTTAAAGGAGTCAGCCATTGACTTCTATTTTTGAATAATCTCCTAGGTTTCAACTTACTTTTTTCCGAGTCTTCCTCATCACCTTTTGATGGCTCTGGTTGTTTATTGTCAGTTGACGGCTGTGTTTTCATAGCAACTTTTCCAGTTATGAGCCGATTGACTGAGTAATTATAGCACTACGCAGACACGTTAGGACATCTGTTAATCCCAATAATGACCTGATCACAGGTAAGAGGGAACTGTCGGAATGTCCTAATCTGCCTTGGTAAAGCTATAGAATTAATAATTTCATTGTCGTAAAATTGAACTCAGAGATTCTGGTAACACTTTGGGTACAATTTTATTGTTGTCTTGGCGTGTCACCCAGATAACATTTTGTTGTCCAAATGCTAACTTTTGTCGCTCACCGTTGGGTGTTAATCGGAAATAATCAAAAAATAAACTCATTCCACATTCATACAAAGCACCGAGTGACATCGTGACCTTAATTTTATCAAATGGCATTGCTTCTCGTAGATGTTGTACACGACTATCTAAACAAATAAATTCGTCAATTCCCCCTCGGTTCCGGAAATAGCTGGGAATATGTTCATAGAAAAAAGCATCACGAATACGACCTTGCCAAACGTAGTAGTTGGAAAAGTAAATATTCCCAACTAAATTAGCATCTTCTAGAGTTGTCTCAAACGTTTTCTCTAAAAGTAATGGTTTGCCATTAGGAAGATTGGGTGAACAAAATAATTCTCTGCCCATATTCATATTGTGGAATGGTTCCGGCAAGGACTTGGGTATATAGGCACTATCAGAACTCGACATGATTTGACTCAAAAAATCTTTAAAATAGTTGGGAAAAGGTTTTGCTTTGACAACACCATAATCGAGAACTTCCACCCAAGTTAGCTGCATTTCACTTAAAGCAACTCGCTCAAGCTCACCACCTGGAAGTACCCGACGCCAATCATAGTAGAGGTTAAATGTGGATTTAGTCGCTCCAGATATCCCTCCAATCCAAAAGCGCACCTCAATCACATCATTTTTTTTCGCCTCACCTAAAAATTTGGTTTGAGATGAATTAGTAACCATTCCCCACTTCCCTGTTGTAAATTGTTGAGCGATTTTTTCGTAAACAGGCCACATGGCTAACTCACGCACTTTTCCCATCCAGCCAAAATAATTAGAGAAATATACACTTCCACTCAGATTTGCGTTTTCTTTGAAGGTGATTGGAAAACGGTGAATGAAAATATTATGCCCAGTGTCAGTTAGTTCGCCTGTTATAGTATATATATTTGGATCATATCCAATTTTTGACAAGAACGATACCGTATTTTTCCATACTGCTTTTTTTTTATTGTCGGCAATTAATCGCCTTCCTAAGCCAACAAATGTCGGAAACCATCGGTTAAAAAGTTTGGATTTTTGACTACTGTATTCAGCTTTGTTTATAGCCGATTCAGTTTTTTTGAGCGATTCATTGTTTTTAGAATTATCAACATTTACTATAGTGGAGTTAATCAATTCGTTCGGTTCTACTACGATGGCAACTAATCGTTCTAAACCTCTTGTCAGTTTTAGAGAAAAAGTAAGTACCGTGAGT
>CAKZMA010001085.1 GCA_937127375.1 uncultured Coleofasciculus sp.
CCCGCAATCCCTTTGCTACCGTCGTCATGGCTCATTTACAAGCCCAAGAAACCAGAAATAATAGAATTCAGCGTAAATCATTAAAACTGGCTCTAATTCGGGGATTGTACGAACGGGGCTATGAGCGAGAAGATATAATCAACTTATTCCATTTTATAGACTGGGTAATGAGCTTACCGCAAGAGTTAGAAAATGAGTTTTGGACAGAATTAGGTCAGTACGAGGAGGAAAGAAGAATGCCTTATATTACCAGTGTTGAAAGGATTGGAATTCAAAAAGGTCGTCAAGAAGGTCATCAAGAAGGTCGTCAAGAGGGTCGTCAAGAGGGTCGTCAAGAGGGAGTCAGAGAAGGGCTGTTGGCAGGAATTGAATTGGGCTTAGGCTTGAAATTTGGCAGGGAAGGGTTAAACCTATTACCGGAAATTTTGCCCATTCAGAATGTGGAAAAATTAAGAGCAATTATTACAGGACTAAAAACCCTAAATACTCTAGATGACCTGCGTCAGTTATGGAATAATACTCAGGGAATACGACAAGGACTATTAGAAGGTATAGAAATATGTTTAAGCTTGAAGTTTGGCAGCGAACCGTTAGACATTTTAGCCGAAATCTCGAAAATTCAGGATGTGGAACAGTTACGAGAAATTCTAGCAGCGCTACCAGCCGTAAACACAATTGAGGAACTGCGCCAAATTTATCAACCTAAGTAGCTCACAAGGGTAATAAAATAACCTACACCTGTAAGCTCTCCCCCCCTGTCACCAATAATTTACTCTAAGCAAGATCCCCGACTTCTTGGAGAAGTCGGGGATCTGTCTGTGTAATATTTTTTAATCATAATATAGATATCATATAATACAATATAGATTTGCAGTCAGTTAGTTGCTGTTTGTTTTTACTTTCTATCAAACAATAAACAACCATGAAAGTCGCTGTTTTCAATACCAAATCCTACGACCGAAATTTTCTCGAAACTGCCAACGCGAATTATAAACATGACCTCGTTTTTTTTGAACCCCGCCTGACTCAGGAAACCACAGCCTTAGCAGTCGGGTTTCCGGCGGTGTGCGTGTTTATCAATGATCAGCTTGATAAAACAACCTTGCGGGTGCTGGCTGCACAGGGGACGAAGCTGATTGCTACACGTTCTGCGGGGTTCAACCATATTGATTTAAATGCAGCGGCTGAGTTTGGCATAACTGTGGTGCGAGTTCCCGCCTATTCACCTTATGCTGTCGCTGAACATACCGTAGGACTCATTTTAACCCTTAACCGTAAAATTCATCGCGCTTATAACCGGGTGAGAGAAGGAAATTTTTCCCTGGATGGATTCATGGGATTTGATTTACATGGGCGAAGGGTAGGGATTGTCGGTACGGGTAAAATTGGTTTCCTGGTTGCCCAGATTCTGCATGGATTTGGTTGTCAATTACTGGCGTATGATTTGTATCCGAATCCTGATTGTGAAGCCTTGGGGGTCAAGTATGTTGATCTCCAAGAACTCTTCGGGACTTCCGATATTATCTCTCTCCATTGTCCGTTAACACCCCAAACCCGTCACCTGATCAATGCCCAATCATTGGCGCAAATGAAATCAGGCGTGATGCTGATTAACACCAGTCGCGGCGCACTTATTGATACGCGAGCCGTTATTGATGCGCTCAAGTCTCGCAAAATTGGCTATCTAGGTTTAGATGTTTACGAACAAGAATCTAATTTGTTCTTTGAAGATTTGTCTACAGAAGTGATTGAAGATGATGTTTTTCAACGACTCTTAACATTTCCTAATGTTTTGATTACAGGTCATCAAGCCTTTTTTACTGAAGATGCTTTGCAAAATATTGCTCAGACAACATTATCTAACATTAGTGATGTCGAGTCGGGGCGTCCTTGTCCTAATGAGGTGAGCGCCCAGCGTGTTGTTGCCACTAAGTCTTGATAAACCGAAAGCGTTGAACCAGGAATCACCGTTAATGGTCAACAGAGACGTATTATGGTATGTCCCTACAAAAATTAAACGTTTTATGGTATGGGGAGTTTGAGGCATTAATGCAAGCGTTGTCACTGATAATCACTCAACAAAACCGACCTCTACAGCAGTTTCGGATTTCCTGCTATACACCCGAAGATAGAGAATGACAGCAATTTCTCATGGCTACTGTTATTACACAGGGTTAGAAAGTAGAGACGTTGCATGCAACGTCTCTACAATGGTGCTTGACTTGATCCTGTTTCTTGTTCCTGGTTCAGTGACCGCTCAAACGTTTATCAAAACTTTGTAAAGTAAATTTTTCAACAAAATGACTTGCCAGGTCAGATGTCATAGGATAGGATAGCTTATTCGGGCAGTTTACCCCGGTCACAAAAAAATGCCAGACTTCAAGCTATCACAGGCTTGTGAGGTGGTTTAAAACTCATTCCTAGCTTTACTCTGTTAGTAGAGTAATGGTTTATAATCGTGAGTATCAGGGCATCTACATGACCTCTTGTCAGGGGATCGATTATAGGTTAATATGATGAATTTTGAGAGTCTACATTGACGGCTCTTGTCTATCAATTCATTGGAGCAGGGTTAACCTGCTAGGCACTCTTTAGCTTTTAGAGGTTGCATCAAAATCAATACCTTCCTTGATGATCCAACTGACTATTGATATTAACGCTAGCGTTAATATGTTCACATCAGAAAATATACTGAAACTCACAAATTCAACGAATTAAAGGGGAGTGACATGAACAGGGATAAACACATTTCACGCTAAACTACAGCGTCCTCATTTTGTGGAACTATCCCAAAAACAGTCAATTAAACTCACGGTCAATAAAAACGTTTGTCCATCAACTGACAAACGGGTTTCCTTACTGTTGAACAATTCAATTCCCTTTTGGGGTGCTACCTTCTGATGAAATCTTTAACGGCAACGTTAGGGGTCTATGATCGGCTGCTAACTACGCTTATTGCTGCATTATTCTTCACTGGAACTTCATCGGCTACCGCCCAAGAGATTAAAAATCAAGCGTCGGCGTCCGGTGATAATTTGCCAAATTCAGGTATTGTTAACTCGAACGAAACGTCTCTAGTGGCGGGTCAGGCGGCTCTAGAGCTAATTAAAACAGCCGATCGCGCTGCGGCTGAACCGGGAGATACGGTGGTGTATCGCCTCGCCCTGAGAAACAGCGGTGAAGCCCCTGCAAGTGACATTGTGGTTACGGATCGATCGCCTTTGGGTGTGCGATTTTTGCCGGAGTCGTTGCAAGGTTCGATTACAACTGGCACCAACACAACGCCAGTACCGTTACCGCCAGCAGAGCGGGATGGGCGCAATGTCGCGTTTACGTTTCCCCGCTTAGAACCCAATCAAACCCTGAATATTATCTATGCGGCGGTGATCACACCCGATGCGGTTCGGGGCGATGGTCGAAATGTTGCCCAGGAACGGCGCAGTAATATCGCCAGCTTTTTGATGCGGATTCGACCAGGCATTTTATCCGATTGCGGCACCATCGTGGGGCGAGTGTTCGTGGACAAAAACTTTGATGGCGAACAGCAACCGGGAGAACCGGGAGTCCCGAATGCGGTGATTTACATGGATGATGGTAACCGGATTACCACGGATACCGATGGTTTGTTTTCATTAGCCAACGTTATCGCCGGAAATCGCAGTGGAACGCTGGATTTGAGCAGTTTGCCCGGATACAGCCTCGCTCCCAATCTCTATTTCATCGAAGGGAATAGTCAATCTCGCTTGGTGCGACTTTCACCTGGGGGAATGGCGCGGATGAACTTTGCGGTGACACCGGCTTATGGGGAGGAGCAGTGATGAAGAACACTCAGTATCAGAACCGTTGGGAGAACTCGAGTCAAGCCAAACAACTGAGATTCACGCTTTACTTTTCGTTACTCAGAAGTATCGATGATTACAGTGTTCCGGGTAAAGGATGGTTGTCTTCGATTTCTCTAGGGTTGCTGGTGATTCTGGTTGGGATAATAGGCATCATTCCGGTGGCGAAAGCCGATGAAGTGTCGCCGGAAGCAGAAACCGAGGGCTGGCAACTGGGGAAGACAGTGGTTCGACAGGCTCACCAACCAGGCAGTGATACCGATGTTTTCAGCACCTCGAACTTACCTGATCTCCAGCACGAGTTAGCCATTCCTAGTGATGGGGTTCAGGAAGAATCCCAGTTGAGTGAAACACAAACGATAGAGCCTTCTCCTTCTAATCTTGTACCGTCTGAATCGGACAACTTTGCTAATACCCTGTCCGAAAGTATTGCCCAATCCCAGAGTAGTGAAGACTTTGGCGATATTGAACCTGCCCGGATGGAGTCGCCTTTAGCGCCTTTACCCAAGGTGATTCGGGATGAGGGAAATGAGGTACAGCAGAACCAATCTGTCGGGGCGGATTTAACGGATAACCTGTCCCAGGAAACCGATAACTTGAGTCAACCCGCCCAGTTTGATCAATCTGTCGGGGCGGATTTAACTGATAACCTATCCCAGGAAACTGGGGAAGCAGAAACCGCCGAGTCGGAACTTGAAGCCTTCCAGGATGAATTCAGCCGCACGGCGCAACAAACCATCAATAATGGGTTGCAATTGGCTCCTGGTGACATTCGCATTCTCAGTCCGGAACCGGGTACAATTGGCGATCGCACAACGGACTTGATGATTCAGTATCACACCGATAGTCAGGTTCAGGTGACGATTAATCAACAGCCTCTCTCTGCTCAAACCCGGACAACGATTGACCGGGATGAGACGCAAGCCATTGTTACCCAAATATGGTATGGCGTCTCCCTCAAAAAAGGTGAAAATGTAATCACCCTCACTCCAGATAACGGCACACCCGTTAGTCTAGAGCTTACCGTTGACCCCATAGCCGACCAAACCGACGTTCAAATTAGCCTCGCCCCCGTCGGTGATCCGCGTGTTCCCGCTGATGCTCGCTCTACAATTACGATTGAAGGGAGTATCACCAGAGAAACCGGGGAACTGATTGAAGAAGATGCAGTTGTCACCCTCACCGCCGCAGCCGGGACATTTGTCGGCGCTGACTACGATGATGATCAACTCGGTTTTCAAGTTTTGGCGAAAAAGGGGCAATTTAGCGCCCGACTGCAATCCGGGTTAGATGCTCAGAAAGTGCGGATTCGGGCGGCGATTGAACGACTCGGTGTCCCCGACATCGAACAAATTACCCTAGAGGAAAGTACGCGGAGCGCCGCGATTCCGACATTTTCTGAACCCATCCAAGCCTATACCCAAATCGAATTCGTCACCCACCTGCGCCCATCCTTAGTCTCTGGGGTGATTAATTTACGGATTGGGGAAGCGGGAACTAACTTTTGGGAAAGTCGCCGGGAGTTTCTCAATCCCGATTTGATTGATGATGGTCTAGAAGCTGACCTAGACAGTGCTATTTTTGCCACAGGTCGAATTGGGGAATGGTTATTCACGGGGGCTTATAATAGCGATCGCCCGTTGAATGAAACCTGTGATGGAATCACCCGCCTATTTCGCGGACCCCAGTTCTGTGAGAACCAATACCCCGTATATGGGGATAGTTCCACGGTGGACTATATTACTCCCTCCAAAGACAGCGTATACCTACGCTTCGAGCGTTCCTCTCTGGTTCCAGGCGCAGAACCCGACTATGGGATGTGGGGGGATTATAATACCACCGAATTTACCCGTGCTTCCCAGGAATTTACGGCTACAGCGAGGGCATTACACGGATTTAAAGGGAATTATAACCTGGGAAATCTGCAAGTTACTGCCCTATTTAGCCCCGATGTGGAAGGATTTCAACGGGATACCATTCTTCCCGATGGCACCAGTGGCTACTACTTCGTCTCTCGCCGCCTACTGATTCCGGGAAGTGAAAATGTTTACATTGAAACCGAAGAACTGAATCGCCCCGGTACCGTTATCGAACGCAAAGCCCTCTATCGCGGTCCCGATTACGAAATTGATTATGACCGAGGAACGCTTCTGTTTCGGCGTCCGATGCGAGCCACGGAATTTGACCCCTTTGGTAATACCTTAGTGCGGCGAATTGTGGTGACGTATCAGTTTGAAGCGGATGAGGACACCAATCTCTATGGGGGACGGTTGCAATATAACTTCTCCCAAGATTTTCAACAAGAACAGTGGATAGGAACCTCCTATCTGCGGGAAAACCAAGGGTTACAAAACTTTGAACTCTATGGTGCGGACTTCTTAGTTTCCTTGGGGACTCAAGGACGGATTGTTGGCGAATATGGTCATTCCACGAATGAGTCTCCCTTCAGGGGATTGGTGACGGGAAATGCCTATCGGTTGGAAGCCGTGAACGCTTTTTCAGATACGATTCAAGGGCGGGCATATTACCGTTCCGTGGAAGAAGGGTTTGCGAATAACGCCACCACCAGTTTTACTCCCGGTCAAACTCGCTATGGCGCAAACGTAGCGGCACAATTGAGTGAAAATACTAATGTGCGAGTGAGTTTTGATCACGAAGATAACTTTGGTATCGCAGCCGAAGACCGCAGCTTAGTGGAGTTTTTTGACCCCTTTAATGCCGATAATATCTTTAATCGAGCCAGTGAAGCGTTACCCGGTAGTCGGGTGGATAATAGTCTGACCACATTTCGTGCGGGTGTAAACCAACAAATTGGCACATCTGACCTGAGTTTAGAATATGTCAATCGTTCACGGGAAGACAATCTGGGTGATACCTTTGATACGAATACCAGTCAATTGGTGTCTCGCCTGAATGTTCCTCTGAACGAGGTTTTCACCTTCCGGGCGCAAAACGAATTGAACTTGGATGATAGTGATCCCCTCTATCCCACCCGGACTACCGTGGGTTTAGATTGGGCGGTGGAACCAGGAGTAACTCTGAGATTGGCACACCAGTTTTTTGATGGTGGACTTTTAGACGATAATTCCATTACCAGTCTGGAAACGATTACCCAATATCAGTTAGGTGAAAATACATCTATTTCCTCCCGATATTCGGTTATTGGTGGGATGAATGGGATGACTGGACAAGCGGCATTGGGACTGAAACATGGTATATTGCTAGCGCCGGGATTGCGGGTTAACTTGGGTTACGAACGCATTGCCGATGATATCTTTGAGTCTACAGCCGCAGGCGATCGCTTTTCTCAACCTTATGCTGTTGGTCAAAGTGCGGCGTCGTTGGGACTCACCGAACGTGATTCCTTTAGTGTTGGTGTGGAGTATACCGCCAATCCTGACTTTAAAGCCTCGGCGCGGTTGGAACATCGGGATAGTTCGGCTGGCGATAACACCGTCATTTCAGCGGCGGCGCTGGGTAAGGTTTCTCCTTCGTTAACCGCTTTGTTCCGTTACCAACAAGCGAGTGCAGCCAGTCAACTTTTAGAAGACTTAGATGATACGTTGTCGGTCAAGTTGGGATTAGCCTACCGCAATCCTTATGATGACCGTTTTAATGCCTTAATGCGATACGAATATCGCAAGAATCCGTCTACAATTCCCGATACCTTACTCTTTGGGAGTGGTACAGGTTCCAATGATCATGTCTTGTCTGGTGAAGGGATTTATGCACCCAATTGGCGGTGGGAATTTTATGGGAAATTTGCCCTGCGTCGCAGTACCACCGATTTAGCTGACAATTTCAGCAATAGTAGCACCATTTATTTGGGACAGTCACGCATCACCTATCGCTTGGGATACCGGATGGATTTAGCGGTAGAAGGGCGCTGGATTGGTCAACCTTCAGTCGATTTTGATGAATGGGGTTGGGCGCTAGAAACGGGGTATTATCTCACCCCTGATTTACGAGTCGGGGTTGGCTATAGCTTCGGTAGTGTCGATGACCGAGACTTTACGGGGTATCGTTCCGAAGGAGGTCCCTATCTGAATGTCACCTTTAAGGTGAATGAACTCTTTGGTGGATTTGGACGGCAAAAAGTCGCCCCACCACCCCAGCAAGAGGAATCTCAAGTAGAGCCCGTGGCGAATAATGAACCAGCGGCAAATCCCACGAGTGAGGAGTGAGGAATGGTGTTCAATCAAAAATATGTTCGTGTTCGTAGTCGGCACTTTAGTGCCATCAGCGCTAAAGCGCTTACTACAAAAC
>CAKZMA010001086.1 GCA_937127375.1 uncultured Coleofasciculus sp.
CCAAATCCCGATGTTAGTGTACTGCGAAACGCGACCCACCAAAGGGATTTTAGTCGTGAATCAAACCAGTGCAGATCCGGGGATTAAGGGTGTGATTCCTGTACCAATGGATTTTGACCATATTTCTATCTGTAAGGTGGCGGATAGGAAGAGTCAGATTTACCGCCAGGTGAAGCGATTTATCAAACAGAATTTAGCTACTCATTCAGTGGCAAGCCGTCTCAACAATCTGGCAAAACTCCACTCATCACAGGGAAGGTATGCTGAAGCCGAACCTTTGTATGTGCAAGCCTTAGAGTCAAGAAAACGCCTGCTGGGATACCCCAATGGGACTATCTATGAACGAGGAAATTTTTTATCTGAAAATCATCGAATGCAAATCCTGACTCCTCAAAAAAAAACCTTTAAGTTTAAAACAATAACAGTAAATTATTTAGGAAATGAGATTAAACCTGATTGGGACAAAGCAGAATTCTTTGAAGAAGTTTTAGAGCCAAAAACAACCTTAGAAATGGTGCATATTATAGGTGGAGAGTTCCACATGGGATCACCAAATAATGAGAAGGGACGAGATCCAAATAAAGAGCAGCAGCAATTAGTAAATGTTTCTTCCTTTTATATAGCAAAAACCCCGATTACTCAAGCTCAGTGGAAATCAATCGCTGCGTTGCCTAAAGTAGATTTTGATATTAAAGATGAACCATCTCGGTTTGAAGGTGATGACTTGCCTGTAGAAAATATTTCATGGTATCAAGCCGTAGAATTTTGTAAACGATTATCTCGTAAAACGGGACGAGACTATCGGCTTCCTAGAGAGATAGAATGGGAGTATGCGTGTCGGGCAAATACTACTACACCATTTCATTTTGGGGAAACAGTGACTACCAATCTAGCTAATTACAATGGTACTCAAAAGTGCAAGGGACATCTAATAGGGGATTTTCGAGGAAGAACAACACCAGTTGAAAATTTTAAAGTAGCAAATGCCTTTGGATTATATGATATGCATGGTAATGTCTGGGAATGGTGTTCCTCAGACTTTAAATCTAATACTGGCGAAGAAAGAAAAGAAGTACTACGTGGTGGGTCGTGGAAATCAAATGCCTATGAGTGTCGTGCAGCAAGTCGCTGTATTCGGCTAGCAAGTGGTGGCTCGGATAACTATGGTTTTCGAGTAGCTCTATCAAATTACTAACTTTTCAGTTTAAGTAATATTTTCACAAATATATGACCAAATCAGATTAGATGACTCTTGAATGACTGGTTTTCCGGAGTGCATCTCAGCTTGAAGCAATCCTCCAACATTTAGAGTATTAATTTCAGACAAAACTCTATTTCCGTCGTCATCAACTAAGGTATCAAAGCCAAAAATAACAACTCCTTTTTCAACAATGCTTGGACTAATTGTTTCGGCAATCTTAATTTCCTGCTCATCAGGTTCGGCAAAGCTAGATACCCCCCCCATAGACAGATTACAAATCCACGAACCCTCTTTAGGTAACCGAAGAGTAGCTCCCATAATCTTTCCATTTACGACTATAAGTCTCTTATCTCCCTGGCTTACATTTTTTAGATACTTCATTGCTAAATAGTTACCATTAGTTTCTAAATTTTTTTGAAGAATAGCCTTATACTCATTGAGAGGATAGTGTTTGTCTTTTTCCCACACTATATTATCAATTATTCTAAGAATTCCTTTTCCTCCATAACTTTCTAGTGGTTTTAAAACAATTGGAAAGTTGTGATATAAGTCTAAAATTTCATCAATATTCTGACAAAGCCTTATAGGTGGACAAATATCTCTAAAATTGAGAAGAAACTCCTTTGAGCCTGTTTGTTTAATCCCCAATGGCTTATTAATAATTTTGTCTTGAGGTACATGAGTGATTAAAAAGTCTAAAAAACTATTAGTAACCGGTCTATCTATCCTTAAAAATAAAACATCAAAATCTTTAATATCCGATTCTAATGAAGCATTAGTGAACTGTTCACCATTATCTTGATAAGTGAAGTTATCGTCAACTAAAGATGAGACAACTTTTGTAGAATCGTGTCTTGAGAAAAATCCCTGATTTTTCAAGTTTCCTCGACTGGCTACTTCAATAGAAGAGCAAGCAGGGTTTTTTGCCATGGTTCTTAAGAGGGGATATATAGACTCTCCTTCTTTATGAGTTAGATGATCAGTAATTACTAACATTCGATATTGCTTATTAATCATTTTTTCCTCCTGGTTATTTCTATCTAAACAGTTCGCAAATTTAATCTCATTTATTTTTTTGTTAAATTATTTTAATTTTTTAGAATTGCAACTTCTCTCGTAAATAATGGAAATCCGAATCCCGAGTCAATTTTTTATAATGATCTCCATCTAAATCCAGTCTTTTTATTTCTTGTACAAAAGAGTAAACTTTTTCTTTAATTTCTTCTTCTATACTAGTTAGTGACTCTAAAGAATTAAAATAGTCATTCCACTCGCATAGCAATGAATAAGCGCAGCAGCCATTATATGGAAATGTGCGTATTAGGGAACGTTGATGAAGCCATTGAACTTCATCTTGCTGATACTGAGTAATTCCTTGATTTACAGCTTCTACTGCATTGTTTAAAGCTTCTTGCCAATTACCTATTAAAATATTTCTCCCTTCTTTCGATTTAGGAATTTCTATGCCTGCTTTATTTAACTTAGCTATAGCAATACAAAGCCCTGATTTTCTCCTTAAAGCATTAATCAAAAGTTTAGGATCTCTTTCTATTTTCTTCAATTTGGACAGTTTTTCATAACCATCCATAAAATATTCCATAGCTTCTTGATGATTTTTTTTACGTACATTAGCTCCTCTTTCCCAATCAAGCTCGGCTTCCATTACTACATAATTTTCAGTATCTCTTTCGTCTTTGTTCATAGACTTGAGAAATATACTTAAATGTTTTGTCATGTTATCGCTTAGTTTAGAGCTACTTCCCCCTTTTACAGAATCATAGAATTCTTGGGTTAAGTTATATTTATGCGGATCAGTTAAAACTTTAGGCATTTTTGTATTACAGGCAATATGCATTTCTTCCATAAGCCTATCAAAGCTTGATATGTAGTAAAAGTGGATAGTATCAGGATGGGAACTCTTTAACTCTTGCAGTCTGGGAGGGGGTTCACTTTCACTGGAGAGAAGGCACCAATGCAATCCATATGTCAAATATTCTGGACTTTTAAGAATATTCTTCAATGCAGACATAATAGAATCATCGTTGCCACCATAGCCAACCACTATTAATCCATAACCTTTACACATTTCTTCTATTTTTTCTTCCATATTTTCTTGTAAGCTGCGAAATGAGTAATTATTTTTGTTACCAATGCTACGAATGTCATTGTATAAAAAATCACCATGAAGTTTTACTATTTTTGGCTTTTGGCTAGCAACACGAATACCAGAAATCGCTGAATCAAAAGCACAGACAATAGGCTTAATATCATAAAATTTTCTTAAAGCATCATTAACAAGATCATCGAAATTAGTTGTTAGAATTCTATTGAAACGTTTATCTTCAATTAAGCTGGATAGATATAAATAACCAAATGCTGGTTTATTTGGTTCCAATTTTTTCTCTATATACAACTGTCTTTCTTGAGGTTGTTTGTAGCGATAACTAAAAAGAAGAGAATAATCACTTTGTCCAGGATAGATTATATGTTTCTCTCGCCATTCTGGGTATTTATTTTTTACCCAATTATCAAAGTCATTTGGATCGTATTTATCTTTATTTGTTGATTTATATATTGATTCCTGCCACTCACGAACCATTCCTCTTGCAGTCGGAATTCCAGAAGAACATGATGCACCTGCTCCGAGAAAGAGAGTATAAGGGTAGTCTCCCGGCTTGGGAGTATTGATTAACTCTGCTAAGTCAAACTCATTCATGTTTTTATGTTTTTTTTCTTTTATAGCACTCCCTACCAAAACCCGTCCAACCCCCTCTCCTGGTGGTCAAAGCAACGTTTCACTCAATCAATTCCAGTGACTCAGGTGAGCATTCTATCTTTCTGAGATCAGATCGAAGTTTAAGTAAAGGGTCATCAAGCCGAACTAATAGGTTAATTTCCCCCTCGAACACTTCATCAGGCTGAATCCGACAGACAGTGCCAATCATGCCATGTCGTATTGAACCAGGCATATTAATCCTGACTCGTTGATTGAGTTTGAAGGATACCTGGTCCGATTTCAGATGAGATAGGAAATCCAGTAACTCTTCATCGGTTAACAACTGGCGCGATCGCTTGTTGTACTTCTCAATCAAATAATCTCGCCCCTGTTCCTTTGTCCACTTTAGCCGTGCCATCTCACGATCGATCGCCGCGATTACGTCCTCATAATCGGTGAACGATTCTTTGGCGGCTGCATTTTCCCCGCTGTCGTTTTGGGCTGGCGTTGGTTGAGTAGAAGGAGACGCGATCGCATCTTCCGACCCAGTTGGCTCAGTTTCCGACCCAGTTACCGACTCAGTTACCGACCCAGAAAACGTTGATATTTGGTCATCCCGACCCACCCGACCCAAAGTTTGGGGGGTATCGCTTTTTAGAGATTTGGGGGGATTGCCAAAATCCGAAAAATTTTCTTCTGCAATTAGAGCATTTTGATTTTCAGCGCTGGGGTGAGAAAACTGGGTCGGGTGGGTCGGAACCCCTGATTTTTCGTTGTTTATTGGGTCGGGGGTTGGGTCGGGGTTGGGTCGGGGTATGGTCGGAACTGGGTCGGGTGGTGGCTCACCTCCTGGGGGCGGTGAATCAGGTGGCGTTGAATTGAACCCTAGACCTTTTAACGCCGCGTGCCGACTCTTACCGTCTGGGCTAGGGACAACGACCCGTTTTGCCTTGGGGAAGAGTTTTTGGAATCGTCCTAGAACCTGGTTAGCTCCCTTGACGTTTCGGTCATAGGGGGAAGCTTGTTCCATCCAGACAGCTTTTTGCTTACCTGTGGTGGATTCTTCGTAGGTCAGAGTTCCGTTATCGAGATACCACTGCTCTAATATTCCCCAGATTTCCCGAGCCGTTAGCGTACTATTAGGGTTGTAGCCCAGACCTGTATCCTGGGCGAACTGGAACAGATGGGAGTTCTCAGCCTGGATATCCTCTAAAGCCTTCTGAGTACACGAGTAATCGATTCCCTCACTCATCAACCGTCGTAGGGCGTCCAGGACGCGGTTGAGAAACGCTGGCAGGACTTCATAAGAGAGAAAGTCGGGGTCATACTTGAACCGTGGATCGGCTTCCACTTCACCCAGCTCGGGGTTAGCGCCTATCTTGAAAGTCTTATTGAAAGTCAGAACCGCATACCTCGACGCGATCGCCTCCAAAGTCCCCTGGAGCTTGGGCGTATCATTCGCGTTGAACAGAGCAATCCCCGTCGGTGTGAATTCGTCCTCATCCCGTCCCTTGGCTTCAGCGCTTAACGGGTCGCCAGTGATGAAGGCTTTAAGACTTTGGATTTTATCGAGTCGAGTTGTGTTGGCGTTTTCTGATGCCCAGTTCACCCGCGAGTGGCGTAAACGAGCCAGGGGGAATTTGCGCCCGTTATCGTAACTGGCAAAGTCTGAAAGGGTACATGAGGTTAATCCAGTTCGACCATACATCAGGCTGACGGCTTCGCGAAGGGTGTCCTTCCCGTTTGCCCCGTGTCCTTTCATGATTAACCCTCTCACTGTTCGCCCCTTGAATTTGCGAACTGTGGCAAGGTCTAGGGATGCGCCAACGGTCTTGAGGAAAATATCACGAGGGAGTGGGTCGAGCGCTTCAAGCATACGTGAGCAAGCTGACCCATTGGCATCTGGATCGTATTTGATCAGGGGTTCATAAGTGTAGTAGAGAGCTGGGTCATGTGGGATTAATTTCCAGCTTGGTTTACCGCCTTCCCAGTCAATCTGTAGAACACCATTGGTGCAGTTTAACCCGGACGGATTGATCAGTTTAGGGCTAACCCAAAAACTTATTTTGACCCAAGAGAGCGCCTCCCGAACGCAGCTCGGCTTCGCGTAAGGATAGGTTCGCTTGCCTTTTTTGTCGTATTCCGGGTAGGTGTTAGCCCATTTTCTCAGCCTGTTCAGCTCATTCCCATCCTCTACATACTCGTAAAAAGTCCCAGTCCAGCAATACAATTTATTATTGACGCAGATCCAAGGTTTGTCGCCGTATAAAGCATCTAGTGTGAATTGCAGGAATGTCTGTTTGGGATTTAAGGAATCGGGAATATCAACCCCGTCATCCCATTCCTCTGAGGCTCCCTTGGCATCGGTAGACTGTTCTTCCCTGGCAGTGTCAGCCGCAGTATTAAATTGTTCTTCCAGCCGCCTGATAAATTTTTCCTTGTCCCAGCCTTGTTCCATGCCCCATTTCAGCCAATCGCTAATATCCCCATGATCAGGTATATCGGACCAAACGTCACGGGGGTCGATTAACAAAAATGGGACTCCGATTTTTGCACAGACCTCTTGGAGTTTCTTGGCTTTTTTGAACCCTGCATCGTCGTTATCAGGGAGATAGGCGATGCCCCCCGCTTTGGCTTTTTTGAGGATTTTTGCTGCTGTCTCGATGTCTTTGTCTGCCCAAGACCCGCCCTGAAACGTAAAGGATGCTAACCCCAGAGAGCGGGCTGATTCTACGCAGTCCTCGCCCTCAACCACGAGCGCCCATCGACCTGCATGATGCTTTAGTACCTCAGCGAGTCGATAGGCATCCCAGGAGCGATCGCCCTTCCCGATTTTCTCTACGCCATCAATGTTTCGGTGAAATGGGCGAAGGGTTTTCCAATAGCCTTTGGGCTTTTCGGGGTGGGGGTAGTCGATTCGTGTTACCCATTGGGCTGAGGAGTATGGGTATCGAGTTATCGTGCAGTTATGTTTTAAGCTCTCTAAGGGGATTTTCTCTTCCTCTGCCTCTTGTCTGACGATGTACTTTAGATCGTCTGTCGCCTCATCCCATCCCAATGGCTGCTTTTCGGGGTGCGTTACTTCTCCTGGGAGTCGGGCTAATTTGATCTTGCCTTCTGGGATTGGCGCTGGTTTGGAGAAAAGCTTAGATCGCCGTGGTGCCGGGATTACTCGCCGCGTCGGGTTCCGTGCGTCGCGTTTCACCTCGTCCCATGGCGCGATCGCTTCCCGGATATCCTTTGGATCACAGTCGCCGTTGAAACAATGATACGCGCCGTTTTTGCCTACTGCGAAGTCATTTCCACCACAGACCGGACAAATGTACTTATTCTTTCCTTTGGTAGGGGTGAGCTTGTCAAGGTGATCTAAAATGCTGAATTCTTTGATTTCCGCAACCATCTCTACACCTCCCCTTGATTAATGATTGAAATCATCCCCAGCACGAGCAAAGCGCTGGAGCCGCAAAATCCTTGTGATTCTAGGATTTCCAGGCAATCAGTGAGGCGATGCGATCGCCAATTACGATAAAATAATGAAAATGCGTGGTCGTTCATTTTTCCCTCAAAAAATTGGAACAATGACGACGCTCAAGCTCTCTTGTTATTCACCTATTCAAGGTTTAAACTTGAATTAGCTTGCTGTCAACAAGCTTTCAAATTAAAGAGGCATTCGCGCCATCTAAACTAATGATTCCCCCGTTTTTCTGTTTTTATTTTGGAAGCGGGGGGATTTCGCTATCTGTCTGGGTTTTAGCCGTTTTTAGGCGATCGCTCCCTTCCTCAGTCATTTCCCTTTCCCTTTGCCCCCGGTGCTTGGTTCAGGCGCTGGGGGTTGTTTTCTAAATGGATCGTTGCTTTCAAGCCAGCCGTTAACCATGTCAACCAAAACCTGATTCATGCTTGTTCCTTTGGCAGTGGTCGCCAGTTTAAACCGCGTTCTGGTTTCTTCGTCTATATAAAAACTCATCTTCACTGTTTTGGTATCCTCTGGCACTGTCTTTCTATACCACTAAATCTCTATGCCTCTAGCTTGCCACTAGGAGAGCATTTCACGCTATAGCGACAAATCGCCTTAGAGAGAAAGTTTAGTAGTTACTTGTAACTATGTAGCTATGACACTATACTAACCTTAGAGCCGCCCAGCGAACAGAGAAAAACGTAAAACGCCCCGTTGCGGACAACCAGGATTC
>CAKZMA010001087.1 GCA_937127375.1 uncultured Coleofasciculus sp.
AAACATCCTTAGTCCTCCCCCCTCGCAGGGGGGAATGAGGGGGGTTGGGAGAGGGGCTGGGGGTGAGGGCTGGCTTAACTTGACCTAGATAGCAAGCCTTGCGCCCCTCCATTTAACGTAGCAAAACCGATGTAAATTGTCAGTAGAAATACCCTAAAAAATAAAACCTACTATTTCCAGCTATTTCCGATTATTTCCCTCTATTTATAAACCGTTGCGCCCTATTTGTAGATGATTATCTGTAATTTAGCGCCACACCAATCAAATAATTTTTTCTAACTATCTACTTGCAGTTTTCAATCTATTTTTCCCATCGCCACACTAGACCTTATAACCCCAAAATTAACGAGGTCAAGCCATGAAATTCTCAACATCCAAAACCTGGAAAAAGAAACTCTGGCTATTAGCCGAATTCCTAATTCCTAATCTCATCGGCTGGTTGTTCAAATCCAACCTGGAACCGGGAGTGAGTCTTTGCTTTCTGCTGTGGAATTGGCTAATGGATGAGAAGACGCAATCTGATGAACGCCAACGCCGCAAATCCTTGCTCATGTTCTTAATTATTTCTGGTATGGCGTTAGCGATATCATTCAGTTTTCCTGCTTCCTCTGTAGATTGTGAGACATCCATTAACCCTCAAATTGGTCATGATTTATAGTAGAAGGCAGAAGGTAGAAGGTAGAAGGGAATAGGAGTGCGAGCGGTTCGCCTACTTCTTACGGTTGCACAATTGACGGCTTTTTACCCATTAACCAATAGGTTTTCATCTTACCCTTACCTTTAACCCGGATAAACCCCCGTTCGACTAACTCATACTTGTCTCGCAAGCGTTGATACGTTGTCTCAGTCACCTGAATTTTGTCCGGTTGACCGCGAGATTCCATGCGACTAGCGATATTCACCGCGTCACCCCAAATGTCATAGCTAAACTTAGTCGTGCCAATGACGCCAGCAATAACGACTCCGGTATTAATCCCAATCCGCAAACGAAAATTCTTACCCGTTGAGGTGTTGATTTGTTCAAGGCTTTGTTGCATATCCAGTGCCATTTGCGCGATCGCATCGACATGGTTGATCTGAGGGGTAGGCAGTCCGCCAACCACCATATAAGCATCACCAATGGTCTTAATTTTTTCCAAGCCATGCTTTTGGGCTAATCGATCAAACGCCGAAACGATCATATTGAGCAAGCTAACTAGCTCTTGGGGAGAAATTTGACCCGCTAGTTGAGTGAACTTTACCAAGTCGGCAAATAAAATTGTCACATCCTCATGTTTCTGGGCGATTAATCCTGGCTCATGTTGCAACTGCTTGGCAATGGGTTGGGGCAGAATATTCAGTAACAAGTTCTCAACTTTTTGCTTTTCCCGTTTTAAAGCCGCATCGGTTTGCTTGCGTTGGGTAATGTCATGAAAGAAAACCGAGAGTCCTTCATAGGAGGGAAAAGCTCGCACTTCAAACCAACATCTGATCGGTGGGTAGAAGGCTTCAAACGTGACAGGAGTCTGTTGATCCATTGCTTTGTGATATTGCCGATCAAATTTTGAACCCACCGCATCGGGAAAAGCATCCCAGAAATTCTGGCGCAGTAATTCTTCAGGTTGGCGCTGTAAAATTTGAGCGCCGACTTGGTTAATATAGGTAAACCGCCATTGCCTATCCAAGGCAAAAAACCCATCAGTCATGCTTTCCAGGAGTTCGACGACTTGCTGATCTGAGACTCGCTGTTTGGCTTCGACTTCTCTGCGCCTAGCAATTTGGCGATTTAACCGAGTTATATTCAACCGTAGTTCCATTTGGTTAATCACCTGACGGCTGAGGGCTTGTAGGGCGTTGATCTGTTGCGGTGTGAGATCGTGAGGAATCTGATCAATCACACAGAGGGTTCCCAGGGGAAAACCATCTTTTGTCACCAAGGGAGCGCCAGCATAGAATCGGATATTGGGATCAGACGTTACCAGAGGGTTCCCCGCAAACCGCTCATCTTCTAAGGCGTTGGGTACAACCATGATATCTTCCGGATTAAGAATAGCATGAGCGCAAAATGCCTGGTCTCTGGGTGTTTGTGTCGCATCGATACCAACTTTGGATTTAAACCACTGGCGATTTTGATCAATCAGGCTAATCAGGGCGATGGGAGTCCCACAGATGTGCGAGGCTAACGTCGTCAGGTCATCAAAATCTTGTTCGGGTAGAGTATCAAGAATGTTGTACCCTTGAAGAGCCTCGATCCGCTCGGCTTCGTTGGGGGGTACGGGTGCAGCTTGCATTGGAGGTTGGGCAGAGGAACGCTGATGCGGCTGATGCGATCGCAGCGATGCTATCGTGTTATATAAACCTTTACCGAGTTTTGCCAGCCATCTGATGATACTGACAATTCCTCTAATCAGATTTTTTTTTAACCTTCTACGTTGACGATTCGATTTAAACAAGGGTTAACGGTCTTAAGACGCTGCACAATTTATATAAATAATAGCCAGATGACTTGAAGGATGAAGATTCATGACTTACTGATAACTATTTTGACTCAAACCGCGAAAACATGCATAAGTCCCAAGAATCAATTCCGACTAATAAAAAAGAAAAAAAGGTGGGTATTACCCACCCTTTTTTTCTATGTGTTATAATATAAAGTTAGCTTTGCTTAACTGGTTCCTTGGCTAAGAACTTTTCCAATTCGGTCAACGCATCCGCATCAACCTTGGTTTGCATTGGGCAGAACTTGGGTCCACACATTGAACAGAATTCAGCCGTTTTATAGATATCTGCTGGCAACGTTTCGTCGTGATATTCTTTTGCTCGGTCGGGGTCTAGTGACAACTCAAACTGGCGATTCCAGTCGAAGTTATAACGGGCGCGGGAGAGTTCATCATCTCGGTCTCGTGCGCCGGGACGCTGGCGTCCAATATCGGCAGCATGGGCAGCTATTTTATAAGCAATTAAGCCATTTCGCACGTCTTCAGCATCGGGCAATCCTAAGTGTTCTTTCGGCGTCACATAGCACAGCATCGCTGTCCCATACCACCCTGCCATAGCTGCCCCGATCGCGGACGTGATATGGTCATAACCGGGAGCAATATCAGTAACCAAAGGTCCTAACACATAGAACGGTGCTTCGGAACACTCTTCCATCTGCTTCTTGACATTAAACTCAATTTGATCCATCGGCACATGACCCGGACCTTCCACCATCACTTGTACATCATGTTCCCAAGCGCGGCGAGTTAGTTGTCCCAAGGTTTTCAGTTCTGCCAATTGCGCTTCGTCAGAGGCGTCATGGGTACAACCTGGACGCAGGGAATCGCCTAAACTGAACGAGACATCGTACTTCTTGAAAATCTCGATAATATCGTCGAAGTGGGTATAGAGAGGATTCTGCTTATGGTGGTGCAGCATCCACTTCGCTAGGATACCGCCACCGCGAGAGACAATCCCGGTGAGGCGATTTCTCACCAAGGGTAGATGTTCAATCAGAAGTCCGGCGTGGATGGTTTGGTAATCAACTCCCTGCTGGGCGTGTTTCTCAATAATGTGGAGAAAATCATCCGCTGTCAGGTTTTCGATTGTACCGTGAACGCTTTCCAGGGCTTGGTACACGGGTACCGTACCAATCGGTACAGGAGAAGCGTTGATAATCGCCGTGCGGATTTCATCCAGGTTTCCACCCCCCGTGGATAAATCCATCACGGTATCCGCGCCATATTTAACCGCCAGGTTCAACTTGGCGACTTCTTCGTCAATATTGGACGAATTAGGAGACGCCCCAATATTGGCATTAACTTTACACTTAGAGGCGATGCCGATCGCCATCGGTTCTAAGTTGGTATGGTTAATATTGGCAGGAATAATCAGGCGCCCCCGCGCCACTTCATCCCGAATCAGTTCTGGGGAAAGGTTTTCCCGCTTGGCGACATACTGCATTTCCTCGGTAATCACACCTTGGCGGGCGTAGTGCATTTGTGTAACATTACCCTGTCCGCGCCGCTTGGCGACCCATTCTGATCTCATATTTAGATTCCTTTTAATAAACCGCTTCCCTCCGCTGGTCTTAACCAGTCTCAGGTTCTCAGGGTGTAATCTCAGCCTGGTTGCTCAGGCACCCCTAGCTTTAGTTGTTCATCGTACCACTAGGCTTGGGTGAGAGGATAAAGCGTTATAAAAGTTTACGTTTGGATTAAATTGGGCGCACGTCGGTG